>CAYFVN010000135.1:0-5806 GCA_964346575.1 uncultured Candidatus Bathyarchaeia archaeon | reverse complement strand
TCAACTGAAGCCGAAGCTTATGTTGAATCCATGTGGGAGGACAAACAACCAGGGGCTCTACAGGCCCTCAGGACTAAAAGATACAAGTACATAAGAAACCTGACCACTGGCGTTGAAGCGCTCTACGATCTAGAGAAGGACCCGAGGGAGGTGGGCAATCTCTTATGTAACGTCGACGACTTTACGCTGCCGGAGAGCGAGATGCGAGAAATACTCGGAAATATGAGAAGAAAACTCAACGAGATGCTAATGAGAAGGGTGGCGGTAAAGGAGGAGGCGGTCTTCGACGAAGAGGAACGGAAGGAACTTGAGAAACGCTTAAGGCAACTTGGTTACGTGGAATGAGATTGGACTTAAGAATTTAAAGGAACTCGATCAAAAACGTTACGGCACCAAAACCCTTATTAGGTTAACCTTAAGGTAAAAAAGTCACGAGTAGATCGATAATGCAATGCCTAAAAGCCGATTCCGCGGCTCACGCCGCATTGAAGATTCACATACCGGTAACTCAGCTTCTTAAAGTAGTAGTAGTTCTTCATTGAGCTCGAGGTTCTTTGCCTTAAAAATCGGCTGGCTTCGAGCTGCTTGAAATTATTTGTGAGGTGAGATTTTGGAGGAGATGTCAGGTGCTAGGGCTCTGTTGGAGGCTCTAAAGAGAGAGAAAGTGGACACAATATTTGGGATTCCGGGGGGAGCCACGCTTCCAATATACGATGAGCTATACGGCTCGGATTTAAGGCATATACTCTGTAAGCATGAACAGTCGGCGGCCCATATGGCTGACGGGTATGCCAGGGCCAGCGGTAGGCCGGGCGTATGTTTCGCCACCTCGGGTCCTGGAGCTACTAACCTCGTTACAGGCATAGCTACGGCGTATATGGATTCTTCCCCTGTAGTGGCTGTTACAGGTCAGGTTCCAAAGGCTATAATAGGGAAAGATGCTTTCCAGGAGACTGATATCATCGGAGTTACGACGCCTATTACTAAGCATAATTTCCAACCTATGAAGGCTTGTGAAATCCCAACCACAGTTAAGACAGCGTTTTATGTAGCCACTACGGTTAGACCAGGACCAGTTCTAATCGACATCCCCAAAGACATCCAGATAGAGATAGGTAAGATCGACTTCAATGATGAGATTAAACTTAGAGGCTATCAAACGAAAATTCCATTAAGAATGGAGCAGTTGAATAAAGCGGTTAAACTTATCTGCGAGTCTAAAAGGCCGATAATCCTGGCTGGTGGAGGAGTCAAGACCTCTAATGCATATGATGAGTTGTACGAGCTGGTCGAAATGCTACAAGCTCCGGTGGCTACGTCGTTGATGGGTAAAGGCGCTTTCCCCGAGACACATCCGCTCTCACTTGGCTTTGTTGGGATGCACGGATCCCCAGAGGCGAATAGGCTTATCATGCATGCAGATGTGATCCTGGCGGTGGGTTTAAGATTCTCCGATAGAACTACGGGTAACGTGGAGGAATTCTGCTTAGACTCAAAGATAATTCACATCGATGTAGATGAGGCTGAGATAGAGAAGAACAGATACGTTGACGTCGCCATAATAGGTGACGCTAAGATGGCTCTCAGCAAGATAATCGAGGGGTTAAAGACTTCCAAGGCCAAGGGGAAGGAAGAATGGAAGAAGAGGGTGATTACGGTTAAGGAGTCTCTTAACTCAGCATTGGAAAGCTGGTACAAGGGCTTTAAGCCTCCTTCAATATTGAAGGCTTTGAGGAGAATCCTCCCTGAGAACGCTATCGTAGTTACTGAGGTTGGTCAGAATCAGATGTGGGCAGCCTTGCACTTTAAAGTCATCAAGCCTCGAAGCTTCATAAGCTCAGGTGGCCTAGGCACAATGGGATTTGGATTCCCCGCCTCTATAGGGGCTAAAGTGGCGGCGCCAGAGATTCCTGTGGTGGACGTTGCTGGAGACGGAAGTTTCTGCATGACAGAGAATTCGCTGTGCACGGCGGTAGCTGAGAAGATACCGGTTGTAGTCCTGATCCTTAATAACGCTATGCTTGGAATGGTAGCTCAATGGCAGAGGCTATTCTATGATAGGAGATACGTCGCGGTGGAGCTGAAAAACCCTGATTTCGTGAAGCTTGCTGAATCTTATGGAGCTCAAGGATTAAGGGTTCAAGACCTGAAGGAGTTGGAGGGAGCTTTGAATGAGGCTTTGAAAAGCGATCTCCCCACGGTTATAGACATCCCTATATCGCCTGAGGAGGATGTTATGCCTATGGTTCCACCTGGTAAAGGTTTAGCCGATGTTGTGGGGGTCCCCTAAAAATGGTTGGATTGGATGGCGAGAAAATATCCCTTATGACGACTATAGTAGAGCATAAGCCTGGCGTTCTCTACCGAGTGTCTAACATGTTCAGACGTCGAAACTTCAATATAGAGGGCATATCTGTGGGCCCCACACAGCATCCGGATCTGGCTAGGATGACGATAACCGTGAAAGGAGACGAGAAAACCGCAGAGCAAGTAGTTAAACAGCTTAGGAAGCTTGTTGAGGTCATACACGTACAGATACTTGAAGAGGAGACCTCCGTTCAGAGGGAATTGGCCTTACTGAAGATCCGTGTAGAAAACTCTGAAGTTAGGAGAGAAATAATGGACTATACGAGCGTTTTCAGAGGGAGGATAGTAGATGTGGCGCCGAGATCCATTATGGTTGAGATAACCGGTACTCCCGACAAGATGGATGCCTTCATAAACCTAGTCCGAAATTTCGGCATAATAGACCTCTCTAGAACCGGTGTAACCGCTCTATCAAGAGGAGAAAACTCGATTATAAAAACCAATAGAACCGTGTGATGGGATGTGGTAGCGCGCGCTAGTGGAGCCAGCTATTGAGGAATGGAGTTCATAGGTTCAAGCGAACTTAAATTTAAAGGTAAATCTCAACAGTCGATCTAACCGATGACTCTTGAGGATACCCTTAGAAAGTTACCACCTAGAATTTTCCTTATCTCTTCTTCTCCATACCCCCTCAAGACAAGTTCTAGGGTTATGTTGGGCATCATACTCACGTCATCCAGGCCTATTGGAGTCGAAGATATCCCGTCGAAGTCGGATCCTAAGCCAACATAATCAACGCCAACCAAATTTATGATATGCTCGATTTGGTCCGCAACGTCACCGACGGTAGTTTTTCCTTTCTTCTTCAAGAATTTCGGGTAAAAGTTCACTCCGATCACTCCTCCCTTATCCGCAATTCCTTCTATTTGCCCGTCAGTTAGATTTCTTGGATGATCGCATAGAAACCTACAGTTTGAATGGGAGGCTATTATCGGAGAATCGGTGATCTCGCTTAGGCTCCAGAAGCTGGATTCGCTGAGGTGAGAGACATCTACTATCATTCCAAGCCTCTCCATCTCATCGATCACCTTTACACCTAAATTCGTTAGCCCACCTTTAGTTCTATCTTCATTCACACCGTCTGCTAAGTGGTTCCTGTGGTTCCAGGTAAGGCTCATCATCCTCACACCAAGCTTGTGTAAGATTCTTAGAATTGAAACATCCACCTCCAGAGCCTCTCCCCCTTCCAGAGAGAGCATAGCCGCAATTTTCCCCGATTTTATTGCTCTAAGAATGCTTTCATGGGATACAACCGGCGTAATCTCATCATTCTTTTCGCACTCTCGATAGAAGATGTCTACAAAGTTTAATGCTCTATGGAGGGGTTTTGGCGGATTAGAAACTTTAGAAACGAAGACGGCAAATACCTGGCAGTCAACTCCACCATCTTTCATCCTAGGAATGTCGACATGTCCCTTCGTAGACCTGTCTCCCATGTTTTCATTAGTTCTATAAGGAGTTAAAGAAGGGAATATGTCGGAAAAAAACGCTTGAAGAGTGTCACAATGCATGTCTACAACGTTACATTTTCGATGTAAGCTTAGAGCTCCCTCAACTTCCTTCTCGGAGGGCTTCTTTGATACCGATTTATTGGTCAAACCCACCTCGATGGTCTTCGTCAAGGAGTGATTTGCTGGGTCCGGATCGTTTATTGCGGTCTCAATCTGGATTTCCGACGGCGAAAATACTCGAAATATTTTCCACGCGCCTTTTAGTATTTCATGTACCGTAGTATCCATAAAAATTTCACCAAGACTCTTCATTTTCATCTTCAAATATTTAAGACACTAAGATGAGTACTTTAGTGGAGATGCCACTTTAAGCTCGCGCGAGTTTATATTGGAACTGCGTTTAGTCGGCAAAACATAAGTCGATCTAAGAGCGTATTCTTTTATCAAGGGGTAGGGGGTGGATTATAGGGGTGTTTCATAATAGTGTCTTCATCTACTTCAACTCCTAATCCTGGGCTTCTTGGAGGTGTGATATAACCTTCCTCCCATTTTATGGATTCGTTTAGAATTTCTGAATGAAAGCCACTCCAGTCCTCGATTCCTTCTTGAATAAGGAAATTAGGGCACGTCGCATCAAGTTGTATGTTAGCCGCTCCAGCCACTGGTCCGCAGAACATCCAAGGTGCGATCTGGGCATAGTGTGCTTCAGCCATCCCCGAAATCTTCTTGGATTCTAATATTCCATTTAATCCGATATTAATCTGGATGATCTGAGCAGCCTGTTTTTGTAGCAGACGACAATAGTCCCATTTAGTAGCTAATCTCTCGCCAGTTGCTATTGGAATGGAGGTAGCTCCTGCAACTCTAGCCATTTCATCAACGTTTTCAGGTGGAACCGGCTCTTCAAACCAAAGAGGATCATACTTCTCCAACTTCTTTGCGAACCTGATTGCGCTATGTGTGTTCAATTGTCCGTGGGTTCCGATCAATATATCACATCTACTTCCAACTTCTTCTCGAATACTTTTAATTACGGCCTCAGCGTAATCCATCTCCTCTAGAGAAATGTCTCTAGGTTGAGGAACGTAGGGTGGAATTGGGTCGAGTTTCACGGCTGTAAAGCCTTTTTTCACTAGGTTTAGCGCCGCTGGACCTGCTTCTTCTGGTGGGTCTCCTGCACGCCACTCATACAGATATGTATACGACCTTAATTTATCCCAATATTTTCCACCTATCAAATTATAGACAGGCTGGGCTAAATACTTCCCTATAATATCCCAGCAAGCCATCTCGTAGGCTGCAGCTATTTGTGTCCCTATTATGCCTGGATGTCGGAAGAAGATATGGCCACCGTAAAGATTGCTCCAGAGCTTTTCGATGTTGAAAGGATCGATCTTATCGATAACAAAATGTTTACCCATCTCCTCGATCAATTTGACTATTGAGTTCTCCCTATAGATAGGCATCGCATTGCATTCTCCCCATCCATGAATATCCTCGTCGGTATTTAATTTCAAGAATATCCAGTTCAATCCTCCTCTGTGGATCCCTCGCTTATCAGAAGGATTACCCACAATGAAGGTCTCTACTTCTATTATTTTCATATCTCTATAATTATTAATGTCGATATAAATCATTTAAGATTGAAAGTAAAATGAATGATAACTAAAGTGCGCGCTCACTTCATTTTAGCGTTAGAACACGCGCGTTATAGTGAATTATAGATTTCATGATTCATTCTTACTAGATTAACTCCTACAAACATATGATTTAAACTGAGAAAATTTGCTCAGTTGTTTTTAATTGGACGTGCTCTGGCACTTATCACGTTGTGTATATGGACATAGTCTCCTGGAAGAATTGTTTCCGTTGCCTTCCCAATAATTTCTAGCGGCGCTATTTTAGATTAAAGATAACCTAAATTATAATTCAAGGCGAGTTAAGACTTAAATGTGATCGATCATATCTGTTTTTGCCAGCGAGGAGAC
>CAYFVN010000134.1:0-4659 GCA_964346575.1 uncultured Candidatus Bathyarchaeia archaeon | reverse complement strand
AATAGTAGACCATTTCTGGCCTTAAGATCCCATTTCCAAGAATTAAAGTGTCGAGCTGTAGCTTCTAAGTAATGGATGACTTCGCAAGTAGTTAAGCATGCAGTCTTGTATCCAGCCCGCTTAGTTCTATAAGCTATATCCGTCTCTTCTTGATACATATAATAATCTTCATCATACAGGTTTATCTTTATCATCGTATCTTTTCTTACCATTTTGGCTGCTCCAATTACCCAGTCTACCAGTTTGAGATTTCCTAATTTTTTAGTTTTCGTTTTCTTTTTTCTAATTGGAGGATATAAAATGTTAAGTAGTGATGAGTATGAGAATGACTCACCTTCCGATTGAATTTCACCAGAATTTGATATTAGTTTGCAGCCTAATATTCCTATGTCAGGATGATTCTCCATTACTTTAACCATTTCTGTTATGGTTTCTTCTTTTAAAATTACATCATTGTTTAGGATTAATATCAAATCTCCTTTGCTAGCTTTCATTCCTAAATTTTTAACTTTTGTTGTGCCATAATTTTTGTCTAGAGAAATAATTCTGATTCTATCATCATATCCGAAAAAGTTCGTGATGTGCTCAACACTTCCATCTGATGAACCATTATCGATAAATAGGACCTCAAAATTGGTGTATTCACTCTTAATTATTGATGACATACATTCATCAAGTATATTCCCTAAGTATCTTTTTCCATTAAAGTTGATAACTATAATTGAGATAAAAGTTTTTCCAATTCCAGATTTCTCATTAAAAATCTTTTCTTCCAGCAATTTATGTGTCCAACTATTAAATCAAATCAGATAGTTATGTATCCCATGTCTCCGAGGATTAGTTTATGAGCCCTTGGGATGTTATTTTCAAATCTTAATATCTTTACTTTTCTCCCGATCAGGCTATCTACGATACGTCTACCACAGTCGATGTAGGTTCCTTCCAGGATGATGCTGTCCTCGATCTCGCTGTTTCTTATGGTGACAGAGTCTCCAATGCTTGTGTATGGGCCAATATATGTGTTGGGGCCTATATCACAGTTGTCGCCAATAATAGCTGGGCCCCTGATGGTGGTTCTACTGTGAATGATGGTTTCTCTGCCTATTCCGACGGTGTTCGTTATGGTGGCGGTCTCTTCGACAGTGCCGTGATTGTACGGGTTTAAGTCCTTCAAAACAAGCTGATTCGCTTCGAGTAGGTCTTCGGGTCTTCCTGTATCTTTCCACCAGCCCTGAACCTTCTGGACTTCGACTTTGGCTTCCTTGTCGAGGAGGATTTGGAGGGTATCAGTGATTTCTAGTTCACCTCTCCATGAGGGCTTGATCTTCTTAACCGCCTCGAAGACCCTTTTGTTGAAGACATAGATGCCGATGAGAGCCCAGTTGCTGATGGGTTCCTTGGGTTTCTCGATAAATTTGTTGATTGTTCCATCTTTGTTAAAAACGACGACTCCGTATCTGCTTGGGTTATTGACCTTTGCGGCGCCTACAACGCAGTCGCTCTCGTTTTCTTTGAAGACTTTGACTAAAGGTTTTGCGCCCTGCCTTAGAAGATTATCACCGAGGTACATCACGAAGGGTTCGCCTTTAAGGTGGCTTTCTGCGACCATTATTGCGTGGGCTAATCCCTTGGGCACGGGTTGTTCTAAATAGGTTATTTTAACGCCGAATTTCGATCCGCTTCCAAAGGTTCTGATCACACCCTCTTTTATGGGGCCGAGGACGACATAAATTTCTCGAATTCCTGCGTTTTTCAAATGCTCAAGGCCGTATTGTAGCATAGGTTTGTTTGCTATAGGGAGCATATGTTTGTTACCCGTGAAGGTCAGGGGTCGAAGCCTCGTTCCGTGGCCTCCGGCTAAAAGCAGGCCTTTCACAATCTCACTTTAGGACTCGAATTTCTTCCTCAAATCTAGTTAAAGCATCTTCAATTTTGAGTAGTTTTCTTCTAAACTTTTTTAGCGCTTTGTCCACATTTAATGAAGAATTTTTAGGTCTCCTTGCTATCCATTTCATCTCATGGAATTCAGCGGGAGATATCAGACTTTTATCGAGATGTAATTTTTCGGCGAGGAGTTGGGCGAATTCGTACCTACTTAAGGGTGTGGTACCTGCGAGATGATATATCCCGCTCAGCTTCCTTTTTGTGATCTCCAAGATCATCTCAGCGAGGTTTGTGTTCAGAGTTGGCGAAACACGTTGAATTTTTAATACTTTAATTTTTTTTCTTTTTTTCAGATTTTCTAGAACCCAGAAGGCGGTGCCCTTTTTTCTTACATCTGATGTGGAGCCGTAGATTGCACTGGATCTGACGATACACCATTCTATAGATGAGGTACTAACAATTTCTTCTCCTTTGAGCTTAGTTAAGCCATAGTAGTTTACTGGTTTAGGTTTGTCAGTTTCTGTATACATTCCGGTTTCGCCTGAGAAGATATAATCTGTTGATATGTAGATGAGGAATGCACCATATTGCTTTGATGCATTTACTATATTCTTCGTTCCTTCTACGTTCACATTCCAAGCGATAGATTTCATTTGTTCGCATTTATCAACATCAGTCAACGCTGCCGCGTGAATAACTGCTTTTGGTTGTATATGTTCAAAGACTTTTTTAACAGCTTTTTCGTCGTAGATATTGAATTTCACAGATATTCCATTCATCGCCTTGTGTTTATAGCATCCATTGTATAATTCGTAGCTTCTCCTAATGGCTATTTCGGATATTTTTGAGCCGAGCAGACCACTTCCACCTGTAACCAACAACCTCAATTTTGGTTGCTCAGAATCCAAGGTGTCGGGTGGATGATCATATCCGTAATGAGTGGTTTCCACCACGCCTCGTTTTTAATATACCATTCAATTGTTTTTTTTAGTGCAATATCGAATGTATATGTTGGTTTCCAACCTAATTGAGTTCTAATCTTTGTTGAGTCTAGGCTGTATCTGAGGTCGTGTCCTGGTCTATCTTCAACGGAGGAAATCAATTTTTCGGATTTATTTAATGTTTCTAGAATATTTTTTACAATTTCCATAATGGAGATTTCGCATCCTGATGATATGTTGTATATTTCTCCAGGCTTTCCCCTCTGAAAAATTAGATCTAAAGCTGTGCAGTGATCGATGACGAAGATCCAGTCTCTGATGTTTTCTCCTGTTCCATATACAGGAATAAACAAGTTTTTTTGGGCTCTGATGATGGTTTTAGGGATGAGTTTCTCAGGGAGTTGATAGGGACCGAAGTTGTTTGTGCATCTAGTTATTATTGTATCTAATCCATAGGTTCTGTGGTACGCTTGACAGAGCATATCTGCGGACGCCTTTGATGCGGAGTAGGGGTTTGAAGGATTAAGTCTAGCCTCTTCTATGTAAGAGCCTCGGAGTGTCTCTCCGTAGATCTCGTCCGTTGAGATCTGGATGTGCATTATGGGTCTATTTAATTTTCTCTCAACTTCTAGAAGATTGAATGTCCCTATGGTATTGCTTTCAATGAAGGGTTCAGGGTCTGCTATACTTCTATCCACATGGGTTTCAGCTGCGAAGTTGATCACTACATCAACATCTTTTAGGGCTTTACTTACGATGTTAATGTCTGAAATATCGCCCTTTATGAATCTGTATCGGCCTTCATCTTCGATTTCTTTTAGATTTGCTTTGTTTGCTCCGATCCCGATTTTATCGATGTTTATGATCTCGTAATCTATGTGTTTATTCAATTCGTATTTTATGAAGTTGCTTCCGATAAACCCTAATCCGCCAGTTATGAGTATTTTCGTGCCGTATCACATGTGAGGAGAATAGTTCCAGTCCCATACTTTGTTGGTTCTTGGATCTTCTAATCTTCCATTGATAAGTTTTGGGATTATGTTTGAGTCGTTCCATGGTCTTCGTTCTTCATCTGGGTCTTGGTAATCGTATAGCTTACTTACGAAATATAGCAGCCAAGCTGACTCAGCACCTATTACTTTGAAGCCATGCCAATATTTCCCAGGAACTCGTACGATTTGGGGGACTTCGCCCGTAGATATGACTTCGTCTAACTCACTAGATTCATCGTCATAGGCGCAGATCTTTATTGCTCCTTTTAATGCTAAAAAGTAATCTGTCTGTCTTCTTAAGTGTCTGTGCCATGCTCTGATTATTCCGGGGTAACTGACTGATAAGTTTGCTTGGATAGGATCATCTTCTTGGAGGAGTTCTTTCCAATCTTTTCTCAAGAGTTCTGTGAAGAAGCCCCTTTCGTCGAACAATTTCTTTAGGGTTTTTATCTTGATTCCTTCAAGCATTTTATAAAAGAATTGTAAAAAACAATGTTAAATGTTTCAACTTTTCAGGTTCATTCTAGGCTCGCTGATACATAAATCATCGCAGTTCATTATCTATTAGGATATATCCCTGTACACTTCAGTTATCCTTTAAATAAGAGTTTTCTTTCATCCTTACCTCTGATTCTATAGCTATTTCGAAAGTTCACCTATTATCGGTTAAAAACTTTTGTCTTAGTTTAATTATACCTATCAGGATCATACGTGTTACATTGATCTTCTTTGGATTTCAATTTTCGGGTTATTCGTTTCTCCATTCTCTTTAGCATCACAGATATGGTGGCTATCGTCAACCACTGTGATGCATACAATATGAGCATCCCGCTCAATAGGGC
>CAYFVN010000133.1:0-10134 GCA_964346575.1 uncultured Candidatus Bathyarchaeia archaeon | reverse complement strand
AATGGTTTAACAGATATGGTGAAGGTGGACTTCTTGGTTACCTCCAAGACCACCGATACCGTCTTGGTTGTACCCTCCCCTACACCAGAGATCGTTATTTCATAATCTTTCGTTCTCGTAGTCTTTTTTGTGTCGACGATGAGGATGGTGTATCCTATGCCATTGGGAGGAGGTGTTACAGTGGTTGCGTACAGCAGTACAGAGACCGAAGTGGGAAGATCGTCTTCATTCTCAACCTTCAGTCGTACCGGAGAGCTGAAACCTTCGGTCGAGGATACTATAATGGTGTATGCCGTAGACATGCCGGGGGCGATGGTTTGCTTGGTAGGTTGAGCTTTCAATTCAAAGGTCGGTTTTGCATTTATCGGCTCAACCGAGCTCACCGAGATTAAAACCAGCAATATGAGTATCGCGAAGACGTTACTTCTGTTCATAAGCTTGCCTCATCTACAAATTCACCATATACAAATATAAATAACTTACGGTAAAATCGAGAAGAGATTACACGGACTTTATTTCAACGCGCGATTCGTCAATTATCATTGCTTATTGATCGCGTTATCTATAGATTTTATGAATTTAGTAATTTTTTCTTCGGGTAGTTGAGCTGCAGCGGCGAGTGGATGCCCTCCTCCGGAGCCCATTAATTTTTTCGCAACCTCTGAGGTCAAGGCTCCTAAATTGTGACGGCGATCATTATTACGTATTGAGAGGTTGCTATGTCTTCCATCTCCGTGTTTTCCATAGCATATTAACGTCGGTTTTTTCGTCACGTGCATGAGCGTGTTAGCTGCGACACCCGTGTTTCCTACAACTTCGATGTACGCTAAATTTCTGCCATTGGACACTTTCTTATCCGCGTTTTTAAGTAAATCGGCGTTGTATTCGATCTGCTTCATCGCAAGAGTCATAATGTTTTCGATCTCATGCGGATATTTAAGTCGAGACAACTCATCAACTATCTTTCGCGTGAATTGATTATCATCAAACATTCTAGCAACCGAGTAGTAAAGAAGCGAATACTCGAACGCAAGAAAATGGGGGTCGAACCGTTTCAGAAAGCTTGAAGATTCCTGGTTATTGGAGGGGTAATCGGAAAGCGTCGCATAAGCAGCTAAGATCGAGGCATCTCCAGGCAACTCATCTTTAAGAAGGCGATAGGTTAACATTCCGGCACATTTGTCAAGTGAATGAATTATCTTTACGCCGGATTCCTTCAAAGCATCTAGAACTCCAGCTTTGAAGGGATGATGGTCTATATAGATCACTTTTGTGGATCTACCTATACGCCTTAACTCATCTATTAGAGGAGTTTCGAGCGTCAAGTCACAGATGTATAAAGTATCAATGTCCTCGCTTACGCTCTTGATCGCGTCCAATAGTTCAGGATAATCTGCCAAGATATATTCAGCGTTTTTAGCGATCTTGAGTAAAGTCGCGCAAACGAGACCATCTACGTCCTGTGAGTGTGAAACGCACATCGCGCGTGCCATGATACTCCAGCCTAACCGATGTTAAACATTAGAAACGTAGATAAATGAAAAGTATTTAAAGAGATCGATTTATCCATATCCTATTCAACCATTTGTCAATGTTTGAGATAAGCGGCTTAGACCAACCACATCGAAAGACCGCATAGAGCCTTTTAAAAAATCGATTAATAGGCGCGCTAATGACGTTTTTGGTCTATACGTGGCACGAACCTTCGCTACAATATACTTATGTCGAAACGTAAAACGTAATTAACGGTTCCCGAGGCTATCGAGCCTAAATTTCATTTAAATCGTGCACTATTCACCTTGGTTTTTCAGCAGACGGATACTTTACCCTCTATCAGCTCCTTGCAGAAGTCGTCTATCTTCTCAAGGCTCGATTCAATTATTTCTTGGACGTCTCCCGACACTTCCTTTAAGAGCGTATTCTTCTCCAGGATGAGTTCGGCCGAGGCTATTAAGGGCTGGTCTACCGGTTTGCCTATCTGGCTTACCATCCATATGTAGGTCTCCAAGATGCCTGGAACCTTCTCGTAGATCTCCCTCGCCAGCCTATAGGATAGGAGGTTATAGATTTTGCCTACGTGGCTGACAGGGTTTTTCCCTGCAGCGGCTTCGGAACCAGCCGGTCTGTTGAGCGGTATTATCCCGTTGGGGCGGTTTCCCCTTCCTACTTGTCCGCAGTCCCCGTCGTCCGCAGACGTCCCCAGCACGGTCAGGTACATGCCTCCCATGCCCCTCCCTCTCCTATCCAGGGTGTTCAGGTCTATGTTGACCGATTCAACGCCGATTCTCGGTGATACGAAGTCGGTGACGGCCTCCAGGACCTCCTCCTTTCGTTTGAAGTATTCGTTTTCGCTCTTTATGTACCTGTCCACGAAGGCCATGGCTATGGTTAGGTGTAGATCGTTTTTACGGCGTATCCCCATGACCTTCACATCTTCTCCGGTTTCGGGATGACCCTCTTTGAATTCATCCGAGTTGAGGAAGCGTTCCGTTTCGAGGACCGAGATCTCGGTATCGGTCATCGGGTAGAACCCTACGGCGGCCGACGTGTCGTTCGATGGAAGCCTTTGTGAGACTCGCTTATTATCCTGCCCTCGCTTGAATATGTCGGTTAGGGCTTCGGAACCCCTTTTTAACTCGACTTGGTATCTTACATGCTCTTCAGCGTCTATGAGGCGAGTGTTCTCTCTAAACCATTTCTTGGCTGTCCGGATGGTTATCTCCTTTATAGGGACTTCCTCATCGCCGACTTTGAAGGTAGCCCTGTCGCCGATGATGAGCAGCATCGGTTTTGTTACGCGGCCTCCCCCGAGCCGCCTCTCCACTTCACCCGCTACGAGGAGCCCCTTATCTATGTTGTAATGCATTATCCGCTCGAACCTTTTCAGGTACTCCCGCGCGAGGACTATCGAGACGCTGTTCAACAGGAGGTCGCATATCGTGTCCGGATGCCCTATCCCCTTGCGCTCACATATTTCGATGGGCTGCTCCTTAACTGGAGTTCCCTTTATCGAGTTTATGGAGATATTCCTCATGCCACGTTTCCTTCCTTGGCCTCTTACGAGGTAACGGCTAATTGAGTGGTTAAGTTAAATAATTATTTTATGCTGTCAAAAATATTCTGATTAGAATATTCATGGAGGTTGTTGTGGTGGCGCTACCGTCGCTGGAGGAGATTGCGAAGCGTAGGAGGAACCTCGGAATAAACCAGAGGGAGCTTGCCAAACAAGCAGGGGTAAGCCAGTCTTTCATAGCGAAGATAGAGACCGGGAAGATTAACCCTTCCTACGGGTTGGCTAAGGCTATCTTCGATGTTCTGGAGGGGTTAGAGTCGAAGGAGGAGTTGCGCGCCGTCGACGTTATGCATTCGAAGGTGACCGGAGTCGATTGCAACGCTACGATGTCCGAGGCTTCAAAATTGATGAGCGAGACCGGTTATTCGCAGCTACCAGTCTACAAGGAGGGAAGGATTGTGGGCAGTGTGACGGAGAGCACGATGATAAGTGCAATGTTAAGGTTCAAGGATCCCCTCCGCCTCTCGGAGCTGTCCGTGGAGGATGTCTTAGAGGAAAGCTTCCCCACAGTCGACGCTTCGACGCCGGTCAGCGTCATCTCTCTCTTGTTGAGATACACGCCAGCGGTACTTGTGGCTGTGAAGGGAAATGTCAAGGGCATAGTAACCAAGGCTGACCTTTTGAAGATGGTCAGAGGGTGAAAGACGTAGTTATCGGCTTCAAGTATTTTTCAGCCTCGCCTAGCAGAGGATACTATGTGGATTACATCCCTGTCTCTAAGCTTATATTTGGAGGGTAGCCGCAGCCCCGTTCTGGCGTCTAAGGCGTGTAGAAAGCTTTTGGCAAGGTCTGTATGGATCTGGGCTGCTAGATCCTTAACCGTGGAGTCGGTTGGCACCAGGAAGGCATCCGGTAGAATGTTGCCTTCCTTATCCGCTAGGTTCGTAGGGTCCTCCACCGGGTATACCACATTCGTCCCCAACAGCTTAAATGTACACGCGTTGAGGGCAAATTGGATACCCGTTCTAATCCATTTCGAGAGCACCCTCTGCTGTACATAGTTTAGAGCCCACCTCTGCTCCTTCGTTAGACGGTCTCCGTTGAGAACCTTGAATACCTCCTCGCCTGGCACGTATTTTATTAAGCCTTGGCCTTCAGCTCTCCTTAGGGCTAGCTCAGCTTCGCTGCTGGCAGGAACCACTATGCGGTCGCCGAAATCCTCCGCCAAACGCTGATAGTTCTCATCTGCTCTACCTAGATCCATCTTATTGGCCACTATTATCGTAGGCTTTGAGACTTCCCTTATCCTATTAGCGAACCCCAATAGTTCGTCTTCATTCCATGAGTTGAAGGGTTTATCGTGTAGTCCCGCCGTTTCCAATGCATATTCCACGTGTGGCCTTTTAACCTTTAAGCCCGCCAAGACTTGGCTTAACGCTGCAGCCGCCGAGGTCTGCTTACCTTTGATGGCCTTGGTTATCTGATCGTGTGAACGTTTTATGATGTCAGCGAACCATAGGACAATCTCAGTCTCTATATCGTATACGTCTGCTACGGGATTACCCATTCCAGGCTTAGTTATACGACCATCGGCGTCCACGCTGCCCGACGCATCTACAATGTGAAGCAGCGCATCCGCTTGACCCACCACGCCCAGAAACTGGGTTCCAAGTCCTCTACCCTTATAGGCACCCTTTATGAGGCCCGGAAGGTCTAAAAGCTCTAAAGGTATGAAACGCCACCCATCTATGCAAATGCTGTTCTTAGGAGAGTCACTAACTTCCAGCTCCCTACAGACGCAGATTGACTGGACATAGGCGCGACCTATGTTAGGTTCCTTCGTAGTGAAGGGATAAGTCGAAACCTCAGCAGACAGCAAGGTTGCCGCATTAAAAAAAGTGGTTTTACCTGTGTTAGTCTTCCCCACCAGCCCTATCCTAACCATAGTTCTCCCAGAGAAAAGAGTAACTACTCAGTAATAAAATGTTTGAATCTGATAGCGCACGCTAATCTGATAGTTTCAGAATTGAAATTTAAAACAAAGGGTCTTAATAGCGCGCGCTATCGACCTTTAGACAATTATTAGACGCGCGCTGATCTTTCTCCTTTTCTAAACCGATCAGTTGGTTTCTTAAGCATATTGCTCGTAAAATGTGTCTGGCATGGGTTTGATGGACCATGCCGCTTAACACGAGTTGGAAGGGGGGTGAACATTGTATGAAGAGTGGAATGGCTTCTGGAGCTGTCGCGGGAATTGTCGGTAGCATAGTAAGTGTAGTCTTCGGATTCATAGGCAGCTCTATTAAGCTTCTTGGCGTTCCTCCGAGTCCCATAGAAAGCATCGTCGCATCCATGATTTTGCTCACCGTAATCTTCGGCGCCATATTCGGCGCGATGTACGCGAGGTTCCATGACCAGATCCCCGGTGACGGTGCCTCGAAAGGCCTTTACTTCGGCTTGATGATCTGGCTGGTCAAGGACATCGCAGCAGGCGTATACATAGGTGTTGTCGACAGGATACCCTCCATTACGATTGGGCTGATCTACGGCGGATTTTTCATGTGGATCGCTTATGGACCTGTACTAGGAACACTCTATAAGAAGTAGACAATTAATGAATATCAAAAGGCAGATACGCTAAATCTCCCTTCTCTCCTTTTTAGTGCGCGCAAAAAACGAGACGGTTTTAACGTAAGGGATGGTTACTGTAGAGCAATTTCTTACACTATTGTAGAGGACGTAACAAACACCTAATTTCAATTTAGACATTTAGATGGTTTATCGGAATCAGCGCTTTCAAAAAAGTGTTAGGACGAAAGATCGATCTTAAATTTAACGATCGCGCCTTGATCGATTTCTTCAATTTCTACAATTCTGCTTTTCAATCTCAAATCTTCAAGCAAAATTATAAGGTCGTCAAAGTAGTCGTAAAAACCGCAGGTATTGCAGAACGGCCCAGTAAATTTTATCACAAATGATCCTTCACTCCAAGATACTAATCTCGCGGTTGCTTCGGGCGACCTATATTTGTTATACTCTTCGACAGCTTTCCCAATTTTTTCATTGAAAGACGACATCTTCAACCTCATCCTTAATGATCGTTCGATCAAACGGCTTTGTATCGATTAAACCTTAGGGATAGACTATCTTCCCGCCGAAATAGCCTAGAAACGCGACTATAGGCGACAAACTCGCAGCCAATGCTAAGTAAATATAGCTCAACATTGTTTCTGTTGTGAGGATGTTTGGGTCTAGTGTTCGCAGTATAAAACACGCGGTGACTACGAAGATCAACGCGAAAGTCAGTATTATTTTCCCAGCAAATATTTCAGTCATCTTCCCCTTGTAAGTGACTTTCCAGCTGAAGAGGCCGGTGAGTCCGGCGGCCGGAGCGACCACGAATGCCAGGACGAGCACGTAGTATGACGCAATTTCAAAAGACAATTCGCCCGTAACAACGTATAGTATAGATAATAGAGAAACGAGAATGGAGTACGCTATGGAAAAATGGACCAGCATAGGATGGGGATGCCCCCTCTGAACAAGGTTCTTTACGAGGGATTCTTCCTGGATAAGTTCACCGACAACCTGTAAACTCATCAATTTTTCTTCGTTGTGAGGTGCATTCATTATGCTATTCGTCAAATCGTTTCCGGCGAAATGGCGACCCAGATGCATTCCACCCGTCCAGACTTTACTATCTGAAACATCATAGACCTTCCCTTTGAAAGCAATGTACGCGGGTCTTTCATTTCTTCCATCAAATCCTCTCAATTCCGAGATTGTGAAACGTCTTTTTTCTGCACCTCTCATTTCCTATCCTTCCGTAGTCTTTTCGAGGAATCTATCCCTCACTTGATCGATCTCATTTTCTGGATCTCGATCAATCTCATCCTTAAAGCGTAAGGAATTTGACTTATAATCCTATTCCTGAACATCCAATATCTTGTGGATTCCTCTCTTTGCTTCGCGTAATTCGATGATTGAGAAAAGGCCAACATCTAATCGCAGCAGAATTGAACAAGATCAATGTAGAGCAGTCCTCTACCTACCGGACATAGTTTCTCTGAGGTATCCTCTTTATATTTAGAGTCTTTTCTTCTCCAATTTCATGAATAAAACCGAGCTCATAAATATTTATTTTAATCGTAACTACTTCACTCCTTAGGTGAAGCCAGTCAAGCCATATAGATACCGATTCCAGATGAGGTAGATGCGACTTCATGATCCAGCACCAAAGTAATACAGCACGAATGCCGCGTTCGAATAGATTGAGTTGGGTAGACGGTTCTATTCTAAATGTGCCAGGGATCAAACTGATAACCAAGAGTAGGAACATCTGTCTAACCTGTAAGGGAGGTAGAATGCTGTGCGGTAAACCTTACTGCCCCATACTGTCTAAAGCAGCATTACTAGTTAAGAATCTAAAACTGGTAGATTCCACGAGGTTGGATGGAGCAAGTCCTCCAGGAATCTTCGTCGGGAGAATTGGATATCCAAAAGTCTATGTAGGACCTATGATACCGCCTTTTCATGGAGATACCTCAATTTTAGACAGCCCTGAAGACTGGATTGGGAAAAGTTTTCAAGAGATAATTGGTTACAGGTATTCCCTGATTAGAGGCAAGCGACTTGTAAACGTCGAAGAGGCTGACGATCCCAGTCGATTTCTCCTGAGTCTTCAAGAACTGGCAATGGCCGTTGACCCCGTGGATTCTGAAGCCATCTTAAAGAGAAAGCCTTCTAACGTAATGGTGTTGAACGAGTTCTCTCAACCCTTCGGCCCTTCAGCACCATTAAAGGATTATCGGATCGAATCTATTAAGGTCGACCATAAAGTCGAGAAGATATTCTATGACAGGGATTTACCGGCTTCTGATGGGATTACAACACTGTATGGGGATGATATACCCATCACCCAGATTCAGAGATGCTTGACGGCGGGGATTTTAGGAGTTAAGAGTCGTAGGAGACTCGTTCCAACCCGATGGGCTATAACGGCTGTGGATGACACGGTTTCTAAAACGCTTCTTAGGGAGGTTAAGAACAACTCTATAATAAACGAGTACAGAGTATACGTTTTCAAGCATTTAGGAAACATTTTTGCAACTCTTCTATATCCCTCCAGATGGGAGTTTGAATGGATTGAAGCTTGGTTCCCAGATACAACTTGGAACGTTATGGGATCGGAACCTGAACTCATGGGAGACCACGAAGGCTTCGAAGGTAGAACAAAATACGCCAGCGAGATCGGGGGGTGCTACTATGCAGCTAGACTAGCCGCGGCAGAAGCATTATCAAGGGAGGGACGCCAAGCAGGCGTCTTAGCTTTAAGGGAGATCCATTCGAGCTATATCCTCCCAGTCGGAGTTTGGAACGTCAGAGAGAGTGTACGTAGACTTATGAGTATGCCTTATGAGAGGTTTGAAGACCTAAAGACCGCAGTTAAATCTCTAATGGATAAACTTACAATACCCTACAGGAGGTGGCTTTCTAAGAGCGATTTACTAAAGGGCATCCAGACCCAGAGAAAACTGGAGCACTTCATGAAAAGCCGTCAAGAATAAGACCCGCAACTAGAAGATACAGGACTTGGTCCACCAATAATATCTATCCAGGCCCGCGCGATCACACTAAAGTTCACACTAGATCATTAACATATATCTTAATATGCATTAATAATAGTGTTTGACTGGTAAGATTTTTTAAACGTGTGACCCGCAATCTAAGTGTGTGCATCTTTATCATGGAGTAGGGAGTGAGGTTTGCTTATGAGTAAAGTGAAGATCAAAAAAATCATGAAGAGAGACGGGAGGATCGTGAATTTTGAGCCCAATAAGATTACTGACGCGATCAGAAAAGCCTTCGTGGCGGTGAGAGGAAGAAAGGGGGAGGAGGCCGAGAACCTCTCCTCAGAGGTTGTGAGAAGCTTGGAGGAGAGGTTTGTTGGAAGAATCCCCGGTGTTGAGGATATACAGGACATAGTCGAGGAGGAGCTGATGAGGCAGAAATTCCATGACGTAGCTAAGGCGTATATCTTATACAGGCAGAAGAGGGCGGAGATAAGAAGGGTTAAAAGCCTAATAGGGGTCAGGGACGAGCTTAAACTCTCGGTTAACGCGGTCAATGTTTTAGAGAGGAGATACCTTCTAAAGAATGATACGGGAGAACCCGTGGAAACGCCTGCACAGATGTTTAGAAGGGTAGCCCGAGCCACAGCCGCTGTGGACAGGCGTTACGATCCGAACGTAGATATAAGAGGGGTTGAGGAGGAATTCTATAATGTTATGGTAAATCTCGACTTCCTACCTAACTCCCCTTCACTTATGAACGCTGGAACCGAGATAGGTCAACTTTCGGCGTGTTTCGTCATACCGGTGGAAGACTCGATGGAGAGCATATTCGACGCACTCAAGCATATGGCTTTGATTCATAAGTCGGGAGGAGGGACAGGCTTCTCTTTCTCAAGGCTTAGACCAAAAGGGGATATAGTTAAATCAACGAGGGGAGTGGCCTCGGGCCCCGTATCGTTCATGAGAGTCTTCGATGTAGCCACGGAAGTCATAAAGCAAGGAGGTAAGAGGAGAGGCGCCAATATGGGAGTCCTCAGCGCGGACCATCCAGATATAACCGAGTTTGTCACGGCCAAGACGAGAGGGGGTTTCCTCACAAACTTCAACCTCTCCGTAGCCGTTACGAACCAATTTATGGAGGCCGTAAATGATGACGACGAATACGAGTTGGTCAGTCCACGCACCAACGATGCTGTAAAAAAGTTGAAGGTCGCAGACCTTTTCGATCTGATGGTGACAATGGCTTGGAGAACGGGAGATCCTGGGCTGCTGTTCAAAGATAGAATAAGGGCGGCAAACCCAACACCTCACGTAGGAGAGATAGAAGCCACCAACCCGTGCGGAGAACAGCCCCTTCTACCTTACGAGTCGTGTAATTTAGGATCGATAAATCTGGCAAACATGGTGATCGATGGGAAGATAGACTTCGATAAGCTTGAGAGGGTTATTCGCAACGCAGTGCATTTCCTAGATAACGTCATAGACGCCAACAATTACCCCCTACCCAAGATAGAGGAGATTACAAAGGGCAATCGTAAGATAGGTTTA
>CAYFVN010000132.1:0-2167 GCA_964346575.1 uncultured Candidatus Bathyarchaeia archaeon | reverse complement strand
TGATCTGATAACCAAATCCGTACATTGCCCTTACCATCCTATTCAAATAACCACTCTGATACTTTTAAAATTAGGAAGCTTTCCACTTTTCTTGTCCTTCGAGGTATATCGTCAACCCTCTTCGAGTTAAACTTTGCAGATGTCCTTTAACCATGAGGAGGAGGTGGATCGTGATAGGCTCTTGCCAACCTGCTCCAAATTCCAAGTAGAGGTGCTTCGTTATCTCGCCTATGCCCAATGGCCTATTAGAGGTTTGTATAAATTCTAAGATCGTACGGTCCATCCACTTCGCAACCTTGGCGCTTTCAGAGAGGAGCTGCCTGGCTTCGTCTCCATTCAGGATGTTCTTGTCGATTGGAAGGTAGCAGTGACTGGTATACATTCGGTCTATCTTCAGATCCCTTACTCTTTCAAGCGAATCCATGTAAGAGTCGAAATCGGCGTACAATGGGATCTTTATGCGCTGCTCGCGTAAGCCGACTCCGGCAAGGGAGTCGCCGGTGAATATTGTCCTTCTCTCCTCGTCGTAAATGCAGATGGATCCGGGACTGTGACCGGGGGCGTGTACTACTCTAAGCGTGGAAGACCCGAGATTCTCAATCGTGCCATGCTTCAATGGCACATCTACTCGAGTTGGTCCACCCATTTCCGAGAGGAAGATTTGCCGCATCTCTTCCGTCGTGAGAAAGAGATTTGGGAAGGCCTTGAATCGCTCATCGAACTGTCTATTGGGATCCTCCATCCAAGGAATGTCTAGTTCATGCGCCAGTATCGCGGCTCCTGTCTTTGCTTTTACGATCGCGTTTCCTCCCATATGATCCCAATGACCGTGGGAATTGAAGAGCTTCGTAATCTTCCCCGGTGCAAATTTTAACCTTTCGAGATATGGGAAAAAAATTTTTTCTGGGGTCTGAGACGAGCCGGAATCGATGAGCGCCAATACTTCGTCCTCTAAAAGGTATAGGTAGGCGTTTACTCCCAGAGCTTGGAACTCTATTGGATGAACTTTCGTATATAATTCCTCCTAAGATAATAGTAGAAAGTTTCAGCTCTTTATATTTATGAGTTACGATACGATAATCATCGAATTAAAATGGCTTCCTTTATTTTAGCGGTCGATGTGTAGTATAATACCTAAAGATGATGGATAGTGCGCGCTAAGTAGGAATACTTACTCATTATTCCTAAACATTTATCCATAACAAATATTGATAATCTAAATATCGATACTTTCAATAGAAATACATTATATTTAATGATAAGGAACTAAAATTGCTATGGAATTAAAAGTTTAGAGTTTATTAGATAAGATCGTAAGGGTTAAGGTCGTATTTGTTTACATTAGAGCTGTATCTTTTGAAAAGGTTACGTTTAACGATTCTGAGTAAGTTTTTAATGAAATACTTGGTTTCGGTGGAGATTACAAGTTCATCGAGTATGTCCATTGTCATGTAAAGATGGCGAAAATGGTCATCTTAAATGTCTTAAGGAAAAAGGTCCATGAAAAGAGGCTTGCTAAATAAAAATATAAAAAATAAAGGAGGGGGATAGTTATTTCTCCCACAGGTTCTTCGTCCACTCCGACTTGCGTCCTTTGCCCTTCATGAAAGTGGATAGTTCCTCAGCGGCTTCGTTCAAGATGGTCTTTACGGGTTTTTTACCCATCGCCAGGGTAGCCATCCAGTTGTCCCATAGCGGAGAGAGTAAAGAGGCCGCTTCAGGGATGTTCGGCGTGTAGACTCTATGTTTCATAGCTTCAGCTTGCGCTTTCAGGTTTCTATACTTGGGCTGGGATGTTAATGCTGGATCATTTGCCACTTTAGAGTTTACTGGGGCGACGCCTTTCTCCGCGAATAATCTTTGCTGATCTTCGCCTGTGCAGAATATCATAAAGTCCGTGGCCAACTCGGGGTTCTTGGATTTGAGCGAGCACGACAGACCAAACCCAAGATCTATCAAAGCGTGCTTAACGTCGGGAAATCCGGTGCCCTTCGGCATGGTTGCAAAGTCTACCTTGTCGATGACTTTGGATGTTTTCTCGTCGTCCATCCAAGGCGTCGCGGCGTACACGATACAGGATTGAGCGGCGGCTCCGCTGGCCATGTACTCGATCATGTTCGCTTGGGTTAGACTCGCCGGTACTGGCGGGCCATACTTGGACATCTCC
>CAYFVN010000131.1:0-1675 GCA_964346575.1 uncultured Candidatus Bathyarchaeia archaeon | reverse complement strand
CGTTTCTTCAGGCGTCATGAATGCTTTTAACTCGTATATGGGTGGCGTAGGCTTGGGGGAGAGACTGCTTGGAAGCAGAGGTGCATAGAGTTGAGGAGTGGGGGTTTAACCGGGACCGTCTTGCTAGTTGTAGCGGTCACTATAGTGGTTCTGCCTTGGGTGAGCCGGCTGAAGCTGGACACATACGCTATCGCCTCCGTCATCTTAGCGATCTCTATAGGCGTAGGAATCTCCCTCGGGGGTCTGGGTGCTTTGAAGGAGATTTGGAAGCTTTCCATTATAGGTGGGTTCGTATGCCTAGGAGCCACGGTTTTCTACCGTGTCTTCATAAGATATTTAGGAGCTTGGCGGGGTGTAGACATATGGCTTATTATGGGAGGGACATTAATGCTTCTAGACAGGTTTATCGATCGAACGGTTGTATTAGAACTTTTAAAGCCTTCCAAACTTTGGATGGGGATAAGGATGAGTAAGAAGAAGAAAAAGTCTAGAGAGCCTTCTGAAGAGTATATAGATAGGCTTAGAAGTATTGATGATGAGTTGAATGAGATTTGGGAGAAACCTGAAGAGGCTAAACAACTTGAGGCGAAGCTTTCAGAGGTTAAACAGATAAGAAGGCAGCTGATCAAGATGGCCGAGTCCAAGCCGGATCTCATGACTAGGCTTAGGAGTGAGACCTACAGAGCGGAGCCTGTGCAAGCCCTATTGAACGTATTCCTAAAATTGGGGGAATCGGGTTTGAAGCCCGCGATCGAAGGGGGCGGAATAATATATAATCAGGCTGAGGAGTCGCTGGGGAAGAATCCACGCTATGTCACAGACTATTTAGAGTACCTGGCCGAGACCGACATCGTACGGAGAAGGTTTGAGGACAAGGTCTTAGCCTGCCCCAAATGCGACTACTTCTCTGAGACTATTGTGCATTATAAGTGTCAGAAATGCGCCTCGAGGGATATAGAGATGATAAAGCTACTGGAGCATCTCGCCTGTGGAACCGTCCATGAGAAGTCCCGCTACCTGAAGGGTGAAAGGAGCGTATGCCCTAAATGTGGTGTCGATGTTGACTTGAACGCCCTAAAGATCGTAGGGCTCACCTTCAAATGCAACTCGTGCGACGATACCTTCGGCGAACCTCTGGAGTTCATATACTGCAAGAATTGTGGAGGGGAGTTCTCCATGAGGGAGGCGGAGTTCTCCAACGCTTATGGGTATGCGTACAACCCAAAGCTCAAAGATGAGATTATAACAGCCATCTATACGTCGATGCTCGCATCGACGCTTAGAGAGGAAAAATTTGAATTGGCGGAGACCAGCGTCCTCGAAGGTAAAGCCAAACAACCGTTAAACTTCACGATAGTAGCAAAGAGAGGTAATTTAAACTTGGCTATAGACCTCATCCACTCCGAGAAGGGCGTAAGGTTAAACGAAACCCTACCGTCGATAGCCAAGTTCGATGACGTGAAGTACGCCAGGGCCGTGATAGTAGCTATACCATCCATCTCGGACGAAGCGAAGGGTTACCTGTCATCAAGGGGTGTAAGCTGTATTTCTGGACCGGAATTGGAGGAGTTGAAGATGCATTTTGGGGCTCTGCTGAAGTCATTGGAGGCAGGTTGAGCCTATAGCCATCAACTTCTCTTATAAAACGTATGTTACGACTCGATGAGATAAACAA
>CAYFVN010000130.1:0-1538 GCA_964346575.1 uncultured Candidatus Bathyarchaeia archaeon | reverse complement strand
GCTCTCCTCGAACCCGTTGATTCTCGAGATAGATACTATGCCTACCCATAACGAAAGAACCAGATATTTCCCCACACCAGTTGAAACTAATGTCGCTTAAGCTATAACTATTCGGTTTACTCTTATCAGGGACCATAATCGTTACCTACGACAAGTCAGGTGAATTTGAGTGATGAGGTTAGATTAAACGCTCTAGAAAAGGCCACTTAGCTTTTCGGGGTCTAGGCGACTCTTTTTCAGGGATCTTAAGGAGATGTGAGAGCCGTTTCCGGCTTATCCTATTACCCGGGGTTTTTTAGCAACTTGGCATGTTATGACATTCACACTCGCAGGTCTCGCCTGAAGTCAGCTCGCCGTCGCAGAACTCATGCCTCCTAGATGCGCAGGCCAAAGACAACGGCTCTCTAGTGTGAACGTTTCTTCAGCTCTTGCTTTAATTCTTTTACCTTTCGACGTAGCCTTGCAGCCTCTTTCACGAGATGGACGTTGGCTATGAGGTTCATGATGTCTAGGATGGCGGGTATCTTGGCGTTGCCCATGGCGTGACTCGTAGGCTGCCACGCCTCCTTGAGCAACAGGTCGAAGGCTTCTCTATGATTTGGGTCGAGAAGTGTGTTCTGAAAGTGCTTCCTCAACTCCTGGATCTGCTCCATATAGAGTTGGCGGAACGAAGGCGTCACCCTACCCACAATATTTCACCATGAAGCCGTGTTAGGATAGCGTATTTATGGAGCCACGTACCCCTGGGGGGAGAGGGGTACTTAGTTTTTTGGGGTCTAGGCTCCAGTTTTTAACCAATCGCAAAAGTCCTTGAATTCCAAGATGAGGATGCTCTTATACCTATTTATAAGAGGCCCATGTTTTGTGACAACCAAGGGTGATATATTATACTGGTCTGGGGCTTTTTGAAGGGAGAGTTCACGCTGGAACCTCGATCTGTGGTTTCGGAAGAACTCTAAATTACCTTGGGCCTTGTCTGCCCAGTCAAGGAGTCCATCCTTTTCTAATAGCTCTTGTTTGAGTAAAGTTCTGCCTGATATAGAGGACGGGGCGAAATCCCTAAACTTCGCCTCTACTATAACTATTTGACTACTAGCTTCGCTTACACCGATCGCGTCGTACTCGTGTTCCTCATTCTGCTCCTTAACCTTTAATGGATGTTTAGGTACAGTCTAATTTAATGTAATTCCACATCCTAAACTCATTTCCTAACAACGATCTTCCCATTACTCAATTCTTTGAGGGGCTCCCAGCCCTTCTCTACGTATGTTATCAGCTCCTCCTCCCCAATGATTCTGGCCCGGTATCCGTCGCCGTCTGTTTGAACCTCGGGGTCCTTGAACCGCCTTATCCGCTCCTGAATTTAAGGGTGAAAACAACTGCGTTTCTAAAGTTGCTTTCAATGAAAACAAAGATACTTACAGTTGTTGCAGTCAGCCTTCTTTTACTGTCAGTTTTTATAGTGCCATCAATTGCTCCGCCGCCATCAGATAGCAGAGAAGACCCTATTAACGACATTTTAGAAATACTTGGGACTC
>CAYFVN010000129.1:0-3508 GCA_964346575.1 uncultured Candidatus Bathyarchaeia archaeon | reverse complement strand
GCTGAAGTGCATTTACGAGGATCATCATGCCTGAAAATGTAGACGTATAGCCTTGGACATCTATCCTTCACTATGAACATCTCCTTAACTTTACCGAGTGAATTTTAAGACCGCCATTTTACCCTCTCTAAAACTTGAAAGCTTGTAGTTTTATGGTGTGAAGCCCGCGAGCTCGGGAGAGGGCTCTAGGTAAAACGTATGAACTCCCTTCCTATCATGGGGTTCATAAACGCCGCTGGAAGCCTGTCTATAAGGTCTGTGGCTACTATATGGTGCCCCAAATCCCGTGCAGCCATGTCGCCAGACAATCCATTAAGGTATGCCCCTGCAACCGACGCGTCAAACCCGTTAAAGTTTTGAGCCAGGAGCGCTCCGACTAGGCCTGAAAGCACGTCCCCGGTTCCCCCAACAGTCATCCCTGGATTACCCGTGAAGTTAACCTTGAACCTTCGGCCATTCGAGATTACATCTACATAACCTTTCAAGAGTATGGTAACGCGTAGTTTTTCAGCGGCCTTCATTACCGTTTCTACGCGCTTCTTGAGATCAACCGGGGGCTTCTTACCTGTAAGTCTTTGGAACTCTCCATCATGCGGCGTTAACACGATATTCTCTTTACCGGTGGCACTCAACTCTTTTATGACCTCTAAGGCGTCGGCGTCGACTAGAACGGGCTTTCTAAGCTCGACGGCGTTTCTTAGCAGCTTCTTCACCGCTTCCATTGTCTCCCTATGGGTTCCGAGTCCAGGTCCAACCACAACCCCTGTAGCCTTCTCCAGGAACGGCTTCACCATGGCTAGATGCGCCGGTGAGAGGTGGTCTCCGTCCAATTTCAACGCTATCAGGTTGGGAGAGAAACCAGCTACTACATAGGCCGTTAGTTCGGGAGAGGCCACGTGGACTAGATCCGCTCCTACCCTTAAGGCGGCCAAACCTACCAGCGCCGGGGCTCCAGTGTAGGTTCCGCTTCCAGCAACCACTAGTAGACGGCCGAAATCGCCTTTATGGGATTGTGGGCTCCTTTTAATCTTGACGGCTTCAACGTCCCCAGGACCCGACACGAAAGCCGCTTCGGGTGGGATGCCTATGCCTGCTACGACTACTTCGCCTGTATATTCGGTGGCGGCTTCCAACCCTTTTTTGGGTCTATGAAACGTAACGGTCAGATCGGCCTTCACGGCCAGGTCTATAACCTCACCTGTGTCAGCGTTGACCCCGGTGGGCACATCCACCGCCACCTTCAACCCTTTGGAGGCGTTGAAGTTTTCAACCATCCGGCTGATAGGCGGTCTAAGAGATCCCTCTACACCCGTACCCAGCATGGCATCGACGAGGGCGTCAGCCTCTACGCTTGAGAACTCAGAGGCGTCGTTGACCTCTGTGATGGATACGGTCCAATCCATAGCCTTCAAAGCTCTCCAATTTGCTATGGCCAAGTCGTCGCGTAAGAGCTTCGAAGATCCAACCAAGATAACCTCAACTTGGAAATCCATCCCCGCCAAATGGCGGGCGGCCACCAATCCGTCCCCTCCATTCCTGCCTAAACCGGCAAATACGATTACTCTTCCACCCTCTCTAGCTCTACTCGACACCTCCTCAGCCACGGCTTTACCGGCGTTCTCCATCAACTGTATAGGAGAGACGCCCAAATATTCCGAGTTGAGATCTAGAATTCTAACCGTCATCGAGTCTACAGATTCGAGCATGCCAGTATATTTACCCTTCAAGTCTCCCCCTCTCAAGGCTTTACCTCTCATACATCTTATAGACGATCCATCTTGGAGTTAAAAAGGATCGGATTCTTTATACCGGGTAAGCTTTAAAATTGTATCGTAATTTGTCTGTTTAAGCCTCATTTTACATAAAATAGAGTTTAGTCCACAAACAGCCTTATTAAAGTCAACACTCGAGAACGTAAAGTCGCGAATTAAAGTAATCCCTCTATTGTCATTGCGATTAAATTGACTAGTATGTCACCTAGCACGCCCGTCAGCAGTAGCGAGAACAGGGCGAATACTAGCAGCGGGAGTCCCGGTGTAGCCCAGACCCTTCTGACACCATAGGCGTTACATCGACCCTCCAACCTTCTGAGCATCTCCTCTCTATCCGTTTCTGCGTGGAAGAAGATCTTAAGTCTCCGCTCATCGCCTTGGAACTCCTCCATCGGATAAAGGTAACCTCTCCGTAAAGCATCAAGATCGACCTTATAACCGGTTAAAAAGGCTAAAATCTTCGACGTTAAAGGCTTATCCTCAAAACCTTCGAAGAGTACTCCACCACGGAAGTGATTGAGTAGGTTCCTCATCGCGGCATAGATTATGATAGAAGCCGTCAAAAGATAGGCGTGAAAGAACACGGCCAACGGAAAGATGGGGTGCATCCAGCCTAGAATGGGGCTGATCCACAAAGGCCAGACTGGGTTGGCTAAAGCAATGCAGATGAAAGCCTTAGCATCGGCGCCCCCAAACAAGCCTAGATAGGACATGGTCAAAGCAAGCCCTGAAGTTAATAGGATGGATGTCGAACTTATACCCAACAGACTTGGCTTATAGAGGATTCTTGCAATCGTAATGCTGAAGCCGATCGGTCCATATATAAGCCATACTCTATCCTCAACCTCTCGACTCTTCAAATCCCTGAAGGCTGAGTAGCCTAGAAAGCAAAGCGAGACGATGAAAGCCGTTAGATCTAAAATCTCCACCATGCCTAAACGGAACACAGGCAAATCGTATCAACTACGGAATACTGAATAACCTTTTAAAATATGTGGTTACATTAAATACTTTAATTTCAAGCTTGGATAAATTTGTCGAAACCTTCAAGCTTTGGGTTTGGTCGTGCACGCCATGCGTTTCACCGCGGCTTTGAATACGAACTGGATTCTGATCGCTCTAACCCTCATATTCTTCACGGCCATAATATTATACGTAACAAACCATCTGCTTATATCTCTGATAGCTGCTCGAAGTGAGAGAAAACGAGTTAGAACGTCTAAACCTCCCAAGGAATGGCCTAGAGTCTCCGTTCACCTTCCACTCCATGACGAAAGGAAGGTCGCGGCCCGCATCTTAGAGTCTTGTTTGAACTTTGACTATCCAACCGATAGGCTTGAGATCATAGTGGTCGATGATTCGACCGACGGAACGACCGAGATAGCGAGATCGTTCGAAGCTCGCCATCCGTCTATGGTTCGTGTTTTCCACCGTAATACGCGGAAGGGATTTAAGGCCGGGGCTCTGAACCTGGCCTTGAGCCACAGTGGAGGCGAGTTCATAGCGGTCTTCGACGCGGACTATGTCCCACCTCCAAACTTCCTTAAAAAGGTTATACCACGCCTCCTATCCGATGATGGGATGGCCTTCGTCCAGAGCAGATGCAGCCATCTGAACCCAAAATACAACTGGGTGACGGAAGCGGCGGCCCTGGCCATAGACTGGTTCTGGATAAACGGGCAGAAAGCCAGATACGAGACGGACCTCTTCACCCACTTCGGCGGTACAGGCGCGGT
>CAYFVN010000128.1:0-3901 GCA_964346575.1 uncultured Candidatus Bathyarchaeia archaeon | reverse complement strand
GTTTAAGATACCTTCCCTTGACCTTTCGGCCGTTAAGGCTATTGCGGAGTATCTTTTGGAGATGGGAGTCGACGATCCCATGGTCGTAGCTCCGGATAAGGGGGCAGTCCACCTGGCCGAGGAGGCGGCGTCTGTACTTAAAGCCGAATACTCATATATGGAGAAGATACGGGACAGAGACACCGGCGCTGTGAAGACTACCCATAGGAAGTTAGCCGTTTCAGATAGGGATGTCATCATAATCGATGACATTATAAGTTCAGGCTCCACCATTGCAAACGTTGCTAGATCGGCTTCAAGCCAAGGCGCGGCCAAGGTAATAGCTACCTGTATCCACCCTCTTCTAGCGGATGGAGCACTGGAGAGGATGATGGAAGCAGGCGTATCAAAGGTGATCGGAACGGACTGTATCGAGGGTAGGTTCAGCGAAGTCACGGTGGCTCCTCTACTGGCTGAGGCTCTGAGGAGGCTATCATGAAGCATGGGAGGAGGTTTCTAGCAGCCCTCTCGGGAGAGCACCCTACGCTCCCTGCAGCAGAGTTCAAGGCGGCTATGGAGGCTGAAGGATTCAAATTCCATCCCGCCTATAGAAATGGAAGGCTCGTGGCAGTTGATGTTGAGGAAGAAACTCCACTGGAGGCTGCTTCGAGATGTGGAATGTTGAAGGCACTGGCCTTGGAGCTGTTCACGTGCCCTCCAGATCCGGATTGTATAGCGGACTCCGCTCGGGGGGTGGATCTTTCTCAGCTGGCATCCGAAGCCGAAAGCTTCGTCGTGAGGGTTTGGAGGCTGGGTGGAGGATCTCCAAGTGACGTTGAGATCCTAGAATCCATGCTCGGCCGCATAATCGTGGAGATGGGAGGCTTTAAAGTAGAGTTGAAGAAGCCCCGCCTTGTCTTTATAGGGTTTATGGCTGACGATCTCTTCGCATTCGGTTTGAAAGTTTATGAAAAGCCTCCCCATCTTCTAGAGGCGAGGATGCCCAAACGTAGGTTAGCCGTACATCCCTCCACTATGGATCCTAAGCTGGCCAGGTGCATGGTGAACCTCTCAAGGGCTAGGAGAGGTGGGAAACTCCTGGACCCTTTCTGTGGGGTCGGTGGAATACTCTTAGAGGCGGCTTCAATAGGATGCCGCGTCGTGGGATGTGACGTTAACTCGAGGATGGCTTCAGGCTGCCTAATGAACCTAAAACAATACGGTTTGCAACCTATCGGTGTGGCGCTAGCCGATGCAGCTCACATGCCATTCGAAGGGGTGGACGCGGTGGCTACAGATCCACCCTACGGGACGGCCGCCTCAACCTTAAAGAGGGGTGTCCGAACGGTTTTAAAGGACTTTCTACCTCAGGCTGCACAGGCTCTACCGTCCGGCGGTTACGCGGCTGTGGCCGCGCCCAAAGGCGCAGGTCTAGCTGAAACCGCTGAGGCATTTGAATTCGAGGTTGTAGGACTACATGAGGTTTACATTCATAGGAGGCTTACCAGGGAGATAGCCTCCCTCAGGAGGGTTTAACCCTATGGCTTTGGAGGTCATCTTTCTGGGGACGGCTGGGAGTATGCCCACCCGAAGCAGAGGCCTGCCGAGCATAGCCGTCCGCCGAGAGGGTGAATTGACCCTCTTCGACTGCGGCGAGGGGACCCAGAGGCAGATCACGCTGGCTAAGCTGAGCCCCTCAAAGATCTCACGAATATTTGTTACTCACCTGCACGGCGACCACATCCTAGGCCTCCCCGGATTGATCCAGTCGATGGCCTTACTCGGGCGGAGCCGCATCTTAGAGGTGTACGGACCCCCTGGAACGGCGTCATTCCTAGAGGCGGTAAGGCTTACGGTTCCCTACTCGACGGGCTTCCCAATCTCGGTCTACGAGGTTTCCGAGGGATCCGTCTACGATCATGCCGACTATAAGGTAGAGGCCACTTGGGTGGACCATACAGTTCCGTGCTTGGCTTATGCTTTAACAGAGAAACCTAAACCTGGACGCTTCAACCCTAAAGTAGCTGAAAGACTCGGTATACCCAAGGGCCCCTTATGGAAGAAACTTCAAATGGGGGAGACCGTCGAGATAGCCGGTAGGACGGTGGAGCCATCACCCATGCTAGGGCCACCTAGACCGGGCGTCAAAATCGCCTATTCAGGTGACACAAGACCCTGCCACACCCTTAAGAAAATAGCTGAGGGATCGGATCTCCTGATCCATGACAGTACGTTTGAAGATTCAAGGAGAGATAAGGCGGATGAGTACGGCCACTCAACCGCCAAACAAGCTGCACGGATAGCCAAAGAGGTGAAGGCGTCCAAACTCGCATTGACCCATATAAGCCCTATCTACGATGGGTGTGAGGATAAACTGCTCCACGAAGCTGAAGAGACGTTCAAAGGAAAGGCAATACTGGCGTCAGATTTGATACGTGTAGAGGTTCTACCTAAGGAACATTAAGCCGGGCCCTGCACGCTAAGGAATAAAATTCAGTTCGGAACCACATTTACTACAGAACCCTTCTTCACCCACGTTCTTGGCGCCGCATCCTGAACATACTGCAAACGGATTCATTTCGACTGGCGATGCTTCCTCTCTACTCGATTCATCCATTGTGATAGAAGACATTTCCTTCTGAACATTTTCAAGCATTTCCTTTTTAATGTTTTCAAGTATTTCTATATTTTTCGGATTAACTTTAGGAAATGCTTCAAATTTTCGTTTGGGATGAGGATTAACGACTTTAGAAAGCGTCTGCATCTCTTCTGGAGTGTAATTAATATATCTTGATAGTTCAAAAAGTAGTTTGTATGTCCCCAGCTCATAATACACATCCTTATAATCTTTTTTACGGTTCGCGATCAAAATTGCGTCTAAAATTCTTCCAAAGAGACTTCCCTTCATGAATATGGACGACATGTTAGATTGATCTCTATTCACTTTATCCATTTCTTTTTTGAAACTGCCGAAATCTAATTCTTTATCATTCTTTCGATATCTATTAAACTTCCTAAAGTAGTAGCCTACTGTGCTTCTAGGTATGCCCGTTATCATAGAAGCTTTATCGATGGTATTTCCTCCCATCCAAAGCGAGTAGAGCCGCCTATTACGCTCGGCATTAGCCGTTCTCATATCTCCCACATCACTATATTAGATATTATAATTATCTAATAAGATCTAAATATAAATTCTTTTCGAATCAATAATGTATATTCATCGCGTATAGTAAATGCTCGTACCAACAGTTTTAGAATTTCAAAATTCTAACCGGGTTTAGTCAGCCATCCAACTACGCTCTTCGGATCGTCTGCGGATACCTCAAATCGGATGGGGCCTAAAGGCGATTCTCCCTCGGGTTTACAGAAGGATACATGGTTTACGTAGGCCACCTGCTTATTCAAATAAAATATTAGTCTATCTCCTTCCATTAGAGACGTCAAATGCTTTCTGGCGGCGTCCCTTATCTGCTCCCTTTTAAGCGTGTCTTTAAGCCTGTTGAGAACCTCGATTCCACCTCTCCCCTGGATGCGTCCGCTTCCATCCGGATCTAAGACCGCCTCAAGATCGCCCTCAAAGACGTTCTCTACGGCTCTACGAACCTTCTCCGCATCCTCTGAAGGTTTAACCTCGGCCTCCACGTAAACCTCAACCCTCAACTTCAAGCCACCTCCTGAGTAGAACCTCGGCCCGCTCTTTAACCCTGTCCAGGTTCTCTTCGTTGATCAGCATTATATCCGCCGAAGAGATGACCTCCCCGATGCCCACCTTAAGCTCCCTCCTATCTCTTAGATTGAATTCGTCGGGACTCTGAGGATCGTCGCTTCGACTTCTAGCTCTAAGCCTCAGAAACCTGGTCTTGGGCGATGAGTGTATGGCCATGATCGAGACTTTGAAGACCTCCTTAAGCTCCTCGACCTC
>CAYFVN010000127.1:0-2376 GCA_964346575.1 uncultured Candidatus Bathyarchaeia archaeon | reverse complement strand
TTATAAAGTGTATCCACAACTGGAATCTGATCTTTTTTAAATCTTATAAATAAGTATTCAGGTAATTATTTGCCGTGATTGATATTGACGGTTTTGAGAAAAAATAGGCTAAGAGAGTTAATGAAACAAGGAAAACCGACGATCGGAACCCATATTCTGAGTTCTTGGCCGGGAATAATAGAGATAATCGGTCACACGGGCGCCATCGATTATGTCGAGTTCTGCAGTGAATATGCACCGTACGACTTGTATGCTCTAGACGATATGGCAAGAGCATCGGAGTTGTTCGATATGTCGACTATGATAAAGGTAGATGCTGAACCAAGGACGTTCATAGCCCAGCGCGCCATAGGATCGGGTATACAAAATGTCCTGTTCGCCGATATCCGCGATAGGAAAGACGCCGAGGAAGCGGTCAGGGCGGTGAGGGCCGAGCCTAAAGGTTGGGACGGCTGTTCGATGCGGCGAGTTGGCGGGTACCTAATTGAATGCGGTACACCCAAATTTGTAGAGTACTGTAACGATGTAGTGATAGCGCTCATGATTGAAAAGAAGAGTGCTATGGACAACTTAGAGGACATCTTGTCGGTGGAAGGCGTGGATATGCTCCAATTCGGTCCATGCGACTACTCAATGAGTCTAGGTCTTCCAGGGGATCGTGTACGCGCCCGCACGCGTGAAACGGAAGTTAAAATGATTAAGACAGCCCAGAAATACGATATACCTTCTAGAGCAGAGATACGCTCCTTCAAAGATGCCCAAAGATACATCGACCTCGGTGTGCGCGATTTTAGCCTTAACACCGATGTTGTAATAATATATCAGTGGTTGAAGGAGAACGGAGAAGCGCTAAAAAAGATACTAGATAAAGCCTCCTAGCATGCAATCAATTGCTACCAAAAATATCTATACCATTTTTCTTTATACGAACGCGCGCTCGTTACTTTATCAATTTAGCTTGGCGAATTCTTGAGATCATTATTCGATATTTCTATTCTTTAAGACCTCTTCAACACTCGTAAAGAGGATATCCGTCATATTGTCTATATCTTCCTTTGTGACGATCAATGGAGGTTGTATCACAAACCAATCGTCGGCGTAACTTATAAGTAACCCATTTTTTCGCGCTCTCCCTCCAATTTTCGGTGCTATCTTGTCGTTTCTGTCGAAGGGAATCTTTCTTTCCGGGTCTTTCACCAATTCAACCCCCACCATAAGACCGACTCCCCTGACTTCACCCACTATCCCATAAGAGGCCAGTTTTTCAAGTTTATCCATAAGGTATTGACCCATAACTTTGGCGTTTTCGGGCAGTTTCCGGTCAATTATTTCTTGTATGACCGCTAATCCGGCTGCTGCCGAAAGGGGGTTCCCGGCATACGTATGGCCATGCATAAATTCCACCTCGTCTTCAGCTGGACCCCAAAACGCCGACTTCAATTTATCGCTGAAAGCCATCCCAGATAATGGGGCATAACCGCTTCCCATTGACTTTCCCATACATAGAATATCGGGAATCGCATCGAAGGTCTGAGCCGCGAACATACTGCCCGTCCTCCCAAAACCAGTTACAATTTCATCGTAGATCAGGACAACTTCCATCTCATTGCATATATCTCTCACCATTGGTAGATACTCTTTAGGGGGGACAAATACTCCTCCAGCTCTTGTTATCGGATCCAATATTACGGATGCTACCGTTCTAGGCTCCTCGTTCTCTATGATATCTCGAATTATCTTTGCACACGTTATTCCACAGCCAGGATACTCTTGTCCATATGGACACCTGTAACAGTAAGGTGGAAAAACATGAACGAAACCGGTTAAAAGCGGCTCAAAGGCCCACTTTATTTTCCTGCCTGTTGCGCTCAACGCCCCCAAGGTCACGCCTTGATATCCATAGTACATGGCTATCGTCTTGAATTTCTTTGACTGGCCGATATTGTTGAAGTATTGGCGAGCCAACTTTATTCCAGCTTCTGTTGATTCCGAACCACTAGTCAACAACTTTACAGTTTTCAAGTCTCCAGGCATAATGTCGGAAATTAAGTTGGCTAACTTAATGGCTGGAGGGGTAGTTGCAATTAGAGGAGGAGCGAAGGTGATTTTGTTCGTCTGATCTTTCATAGCCTCTATAACTCGCTCATTTCCATGACCGACGGAGACCACGGCAACTCCTGAAAGTCCATCATAGTACATCTTCCCGTTAATATCCCAGCATTTCACTCCTTCGGCCTTTGATATAATAAAGGGTTCTTTCACAAATTCCTTCATCTGCATATAATCTAAAACCATCTTCCCAATTTTTTCAGGATCCTTTACTTCCGACTCGCCTATCACCTTCAATTTGGTCACCTCGATTCAAGCAACGATACT
>CAYFVN010000126.1:0-8079 GCA_964346575.1 uncultured Candidatus Bathyarchaeia archaeon | reverse complement strand
CTTAAATCCCTAGAAAGCCTCAACGTCGAGGTCGTAAAGGTTTAAAGATCTTAACCCGGATGAAGTTGGACCTTTGAAAGTCCAATAAATCGCTCTGAAGCATTTTTATCGGATATCTTTTTCAATATAGGGAACATAGACGCATATACCTTAACTTCTATTTACAGGCCTTTCGTAACTTTAAATTTATTTGAAAATAATAGCTGGTTATTTATTATCAGGTTAGATGGGTATTTGGTTCGATATATTATATGCTATAGTTAGTCGGTAACTTGATATTCGATAATACTATCTGTTAATTTATAGTAGTATCGTTTCTGTGCTTAATTTGTGCCGTTATTATTCTTATGAGTTACCTTGATTATGTTATCGCTTTTTCCGTTTTCCTATCGAATAGGTGGAGTTTCTCCATTGGAATTGTTATCCATAGTTTGCTGCCCAGTTTCATTGTGAAGTCTGGGGGGGCTATAGCCTTTATGAGCGAGTCTCCAAGTTTCAAGTCTGCTACGACCTCCGATCCTAGGGGCTCGAATATGTAGAGTTCCATCTCTATGGAGTTGGGTGTCAGTTTCTCGTGGATTGTAGCATCTTCAGGTCTGAAGCCTAGAGAAAGCTCCGAGCCTGATGCGGACTCCTTCACGGTTTTTCCCATGCCTTTTGGAATTTTCAACTTGAAGGTTCCACCGTCTAGGGTGTATCCACCATCCTTTTCGACGAGTGTTACGTCAACGAAGTTCATCGGGGGGCTTCCGATGAAGCCTCCTACGAATGTACTGACCGGTTTATTGTAGATCTCGTGAGGTGTGCCTAACTGTTGGAGCACGCCTAGATTCATTACGGCTATATAGTCGCCCATTGTCATGGCTTCAGCCTGGTCATGGGTAACATATATCGTGGTTACACCGAGGTCTCTCTGTAGGCGTTTGAGTTCAGCCCTCATGTACAGGCGGAGTTTTGCGTCCAAGTTGCTTAGAGGTTCGTCCATGAGGAAGACCTTAGGTTCACGGACTATCGAACGGCCTAAAGCTACACGTTGAGCCTCTCCCCCGCTCAGTTGCCTAGGCTTCCTGTCGAGGAGATGGCGTATCCTTAATAGTTCGGATGCGTCCTTGACACGACGGTCGATCTCTGTCTTGGCATACTTACGCATCTTTAAGGGGAAGGCCAAGTTATCGTAGACACGCATATGTGGATAGAGGGCGTAGCTTTGAAATACCATAGCCACATCCCTATCCTTGGGGGGCAGCTCGTTGACAAGTGTGTCGCCTATGTAGATTTCACCCTCGTCGGGGGTCTCTAAACCGGCTAAACAGCGCAGTGCTGTCGTCTTACCGCAGCCTGAGGGACCTAATAGGACTAGGAACTCCTTATCCTTTATATTGAGTTTAAGTTGGTTAACCGCAACGACATCCCCGAACCTCTTAGTAATATTACCAAACTTAACACCGACCAAACCAAACACACCTACCCTTCATTAATATTAAGGTCTCGTTAGGACTATTTAAAACTAACTTTTAAAGCTTTTTATGTTTGCTAAATCCGCTCTTCAGCTCTTGTTCTCTCATTCGACTTTATAGCATTCAAAGCCATATTTAAAATTTTACTAGATATTTTATCAACGCTAAGTGCTCCATCGATGACCTGGATCGATGGGTCCTTTATATTCTTGAAGATTTCTCGAACTTTTGTTAAGTAACTTTTTCTTTCAAAGCGGTTAGGTTTACTATTCCTTTCTTCTCTAATCCTCGACAATCCAATCGTCGGAGCGACATCCAATATTATCGTTAGATCGGGTTTAGGAGAAAATTTCTCGTTCATCTCCCTAATTTTATTACGATCTATTCCAGCTGCTCCTTGATATGCGATAGTCGAAAAGTAATATCTGTCCATAATCACAATCATTTGATTATCTAACGCTGGTTTGATATTCTTGTTGACATCCTCTTTCCGGTCTTTTATAAAATACTCCAGCTCCTCATAGGGGTCTTTAAGCCCATTGATCATACTTTCCTTAATTTTTTTTCCAAAAAGACCATCAGTGGGTTCGTGTAAAAGTACGACTTTATATCCTCTATCCTCTAAATTCCGATAAAGAATCTTAGCTTGAGCGGTCTTCCCTGCTCCATCTATGCCCTCAATGGCGATTAATACACCACGATCTAGTTCTTTCTCTACCTTCATTTTAGTCACAGATTATTAAGTTAGCGTTTAATATCAACATGTTGCTATTTGTTCAATAGAATAAAACATCAAATGATATAGGTAGTTAAGATCACGAGCATAAATTCTATGCTTTTAACGTGCATTCTCTTTGAATCATTAGAAGTATAAGCGGATCGATCTCGTTGTAGAAGCAAATGTTTATGAGCGAGGGGATTGTTAATTTTCTGGTCTAGGGTGGTTAAGCCATACTATGTGTGCTTACAAATACATGGCTGAGGCTTATAGGAAGGCTAAAGGTGGCTTCGTAGCGGATTTAACCCGTGGGATGTTGATTAAATGGCGTAAAGCTCCTTCCATAGAGCGTGTAGAAAAGCCTACCTGGATTGACAAGGCTAGGCGGCTGGGGTACAAGGCTAAACAAGGTTTCGTAGTCGTGAGGGTTAAAGTGAGGAAGGGAGGCGCTAGGAAGAAGAGGCCTAAGGCAGGGAGAAGACAGGAAGCTATTGGAGTCAAGAAGTATACAAGCGCTAAAAGTTTAAGAGAAATTGCTCAGGAGAGGGCTAAAAAGAAATATCCTAACCTAACCCCGCTAAACAGTTACTGGGTATTGAAAGATGGTAAATATGAATGGTTTGAAGTGATTATGGTTGATCCATACCACCCCGTGATAAAGGGCGATAAAACTGTTGCCAAAGCTTTAGGTAAACTTTAATAACTAACCGTTCAGATCTATTAGCTCTTCGGGTATCTGGATTATCCCCAACGGCTGCAAATACGTGAACGTCGCGAACTCTCCATTCTTAGCGTCTATGACGAGCGATATTATGTATTGAGAGAACTGCTGGAGGACCAACTGCGTCCTTATATCAACCTCGGACATGAACACTCCACACCCAATGTGGGAGTGGTACCATCCAACGATCCTTCCATTAAGCTTTCCCGTTACCAAGTCGTTAGCGACCCTAGCTAAACTCTGCGGCGAGAAAAGAGAGTGAAAGTCATCTGCGAATCCCTCTCCTCTAACGGCTTCTTTGACTACGACCGTGCCTTCGTTCACTTCACCTATAAGTAATCCTATCTGCTCATATGGCTTATTCACATGCTCCAATATCTTATTCAGCACCGAGGGGTTTATCTTAACTCTGAACAACTTAAACCGAGCCTGCCTAGTCTGTTCTTCGGAGTCTAAAAAGTAGAAGCATACTTATTTGAGGTTTATTCAAAGGGCATGTTTAAATTGAGCAAGTTAAAGTGTTGAGTTTGAATTCTGTGAGCCTTCAATCGGATAAAGGGAGAAAGCAGCATGGGGATAATGATCGGTATAGTAGGCAAACCCAACGTCGGTAAGTCAACCTTCTTCTCATCAGCCACTTTAAAATCTGTACCAGTAGCGAGCTATCCTTTCACTACGATTAAAGCCAATAAGGGTATAGGATACGTCAGTGTTAGATGTGTATGCCGTGAGATAGGGATTGAAGATAATCCTGTGAACTCCGCATGTATAGAGGGGAATAGGCTGATACCTGTGGAGCTGATAGACTGCGCAGGTCTAGTCCCGGGAGCATGGCAGGGAAGAGGATTAGGAAATCAATTCCTAGATGAGGTTATGAGGGTTGACTCTCTGATCCACGTAGTGGACGCCTCGGGATCCACGGATAGTGAAGGAAGAAGTTGCCCACCAGGATCTCACAATCCCCCAGATGATGTGGCCTTTCTAGAGGAGGAGATAGATAGATGGCTCTACGAAATTCTTAAGAAGGATTGGCTTAAGATATCAAGGCGCGTCGAATCAAGTTCAGAGCAGCTTGAAATTATACTAGAGGATAGACTCAGCGGGTTGGCGATAGAACGAGGGAATATACGTTATGCAATAAAGGAAGTGGGCTTAAACCCTAAAAAGCCTACCGGATGGGACGAGGATGCCCTATTAAAATTTATCAGCGAATTGAGAGGCGCTTCTAAGCCTATGCTTATCGCGGCAAATAAACTGGACATAGATACGGCTGAGGATAACCTGAAACCTCTCGGAGAAACTGGATATCCCATAGTGCCATGTTGTGCCGAGGCTGAGCTAGCACTTAGAAAGGCTGCTCAAGCCGGATTTATCAAATATTTGCCAGGAGAAAAGAGCTTCACCATCAGAGAGGAGCATAGTTTAAACGTCAAGCAGAGAGAAGCTCTAGAGTCAATAAAGGTTAAGATACTGGATAAATGGGGTTCCACAGGTATACAAGAGGCAATTAACAAAGCCTTTTTAGACCTTTTAGGGATGATAGTGGTCTACCCCGTTCAAGATCCAGATAAGTTAACAGACCATGAGGGGAGGATATTGCCGGAGGCACACCTAGTACCCTCAGGTACGACGGCTAAGAAATTTGCCTCAATAATCCACACCGAGTTAGGAGAGGGATTTCTCTACGCCATAGAGGTTAAATCGGGCAACAGAGTTGGGGAAGACCATCTACTCGAGAACGGAGACGTTATATCGATTGCGAGCACTAAGCGGAGAGGATAGAAGTAGCCTACTTTTCTATAGTATAGGCTAGGCGTTTTCCTTTATACGGAACTCCTCAGACCTTTTTATTCTAGAGCGGGCGTTCCTGTACTTTTCATGGTCTATGTATATCAATCAACTTCCATCTCCCTGCTCTCGACTTGCTCTATAGCTGCTGAACCTGGGAGATCGGTGAAGGCGAGTTTTCGTCTGGAGGTTACATAGACTCCAGAGGGGACATCTCTATATACGCATATATTTGGATCTATACACGCGCTTTCCCCCACTTTTACTCCAGGCATTAAGCTGACATTCACTCCGGTTCTGACGTTATCACCTAATACGGCTCCGAATTTACGTTCTCCAGTTGAGACAAGCCTCCCTTCAATAGTAGTCTTTATTATGCTCCCGTCGAAGCGAAGGTTAGCGGTTACAGTACCCGCACCCAAATTACAGTTCGCACCTATTATGCTATCCCCAACGTAGGAGAGGTGAGGTATTTTCGTCCTCGCCATCACTATGCTATTCTTTATTTCACAGGCGTTTCCAACTTTCACGCAACTATGGAGGCATGTGAACCGTCTTATATAGGAGTTTGGACCTACCTCAGACCCGTCACCTATGAATGCCGGTCCTTCTATGGTGGAACCTGCTTTTACGATGCTTCCCTTACATAAAACTATCGGTCCTTTAAGTTTAACATGCTCCTCTACTTCACCTTGAATTGATTGACGCGCATTGCCTAGAAGTATCATGTTCGCTTTTAAGAGATCCCATGGATAGCTTACGTGAATCCACTCATCCCTAGGAGCCTCTAAGACCCTCACCTCACTTCTAGCGGCCACAATGTTTAGAGCATCGGTCAGCTCTATCTCTCCACGAGAGGAAACTTCAACCTCTTCAATGGCTTCCAGAATTTCAGGTGTTATTATGTACACTCCTACGTTGATTAAGCCTCTAACAGGCTTGACATCAAGTGGCTTCTCAATAATCTCATTCAACAATTCATTTTTAGTCTTAACTATACCGAAGATCTCAGGATTATCCACTCTAGATGCGATTAGAAGGGATGAATTATGTTCTTCATATAATTCTAGAATCCTCATTAATAGGTTACTTGAGGGAATGACATCCCCATTTACCAATAGAAATGGATCACTGTCTATCCTTTCACCAGCTAGGGAAGTTGCATGTCCTGTACCCTTGGGTTCAAACTGCTCTACATAATCGACGTGAAATGGCAAGCTAAGACCGTTTACATAATTTCGTATGCTCCTACCCGTAGCTCCTATCACCAATAAGAGTTCGTCAATATTTATATTTCTGAAATTATCGATTGTGTGGCCTATCAGAGGCTTACCTGCTACTAGAAGCATTTGTTTAGGTCTTTTATCGGTTAGAGGTCGAAGTCTCGTTCCTCTACCCGCCGCCGGTATTACCGCCTTCATCTTAGTTAATTTGGAAATTTTTAAATGATAAGTTTTACTAAAACCAACAATGATTGAGCTATCAACTACTGCTCTCGGCCACTTCTAACTCAGCTTCAACCTTATCCTCAGATTCTGGATGCGTGGGCATAGCCAACAACTTAGATTTTCTAACGCCTACATGCCTTTGTGGAGTTATCTTCTTGACTAAGTTGTAGACATCCGATCCTATCTTCCCGCCGAGGGTAGGTGTCGGTCCTAAAACCATCTCTTGGCAAAGCTGCTCGTATGCGAGTTCACTTGCTTTCTCCTCTATGACCTTACGCATTATATCCCTTATAGCATGTTCTTGAGATGCTTTAACCCTATGTCTTGTGAAAGTCACTATGGAGACCCTCGTAACGTAGCCATCTTTTGTGGTTACTGTGGATATTCCATCTATCCGGCTCGTTCCCCTTCTTACTAGGCTTCTAAGATAGTCGGCGGCATATTCATGCCCCTTCAGGATCGTTACAGTCTTATCATCCCTGAAGTCAGTAATTAGGAATCTAAGCCTTATAGGTTGATGGGAGAAGTCTCCTGTTATATCGTATAGGGTTGTATCTACTACTCTTCCTATAAGCTTATTTGCGTCCTCAGCAGGTATGGTAGCCACCTCTATCTCGCCAAAATATGGAGGGGTCTTAATGTTATACCATTTCTTACTACGCCACTTATCCCTCACTCTCGAACGTTTCGACAACGCGGGAACCCCCAAAAAGAGGGTGAGGTAAATGCTTATAAAGGGTTTGTTTTTGATATATTTATGACGCGGATGTTATTGATTTAGTACACTTCTTAATTTCTAGTTTTTGTAGATTCTATCGGAAAGATGATGAACAAGGCAGACTAAAAACCTACTTAGCAATCTCCTCATTTTTTAGCGCGTGCGCTTTTTATAATCTACAGTGAGATGCATCCGATGGAAAAAATGTTTTGGCACCGCAACTTAACTTGACTAATGATTTATCGATATAATCGCCGTTGCACAATTTCAATATTATAAACCGTATGTTTTAACTCTCATTTTTTTTGAGAATTCGATGAAAGAAGTACATCCCGTAGAGACCTCCAGCGAAGAACATCGAAAATAGTTTGGATATAAAGTTGAAGTTTACAGGCTTGGGCATTGCAGGGTTCAGCTGATGGTAGAGTAGATCCAAGTTTCCTCCGTACATTATGAAGAAGCTTGTCCACATTAGGAAGTTCTGCAGGAACTCGTACCCCATAATGAAGGTACTTAAGCTCAGAAATATGAAGATTCCACGTTTGACTATTTTAGGCCAACGTATAATGTAGTTACGCCAAGCCTCTAAGCCTATAGCCCAGTACAGAAATCCGAAGATCACGAAGAGCGTAATAGGTTTGAAGTGAAACAAGTATACGGGAGTAGGTATGATTAGCTCATCCACCACGAAGCGTTCTCCAACTGCGTGTTCTGATGGATATATTAAATAGACACTTAACAAGATTTCTAGGCCCAATACTCCAAATATTGCTGCCAAGATCCTGTATATCCAAAGCTCCTTCTTCTCCTCCTCTTCATATTTCAATAAACTTCACCTTACTCATAATCTTGGAGAGCGGCTTCTCCCAATCCATCTTAACTATCACCACAGTAACTACTACCATGACCATTATTAAAAATATCATAATTTTTTCATCGAATCTATTTAATAAGTGTAGTCAACAATAATATTATTAATATTCCTGAGCTCAAGCGATAAGCTCGCCGTGCTGGCGCCCTACCTCGGCTTAGCAGGTTTAGTTGCAACAGTATCAGTAGCAGCCGTCATTATGAGAAGACGGAGAGACTGACTGAACCCTTTCTTTGAAAGAAGCCTCCGCTTTACGTGGAGATCCACCCCAAGCATAACAAGATGAGCCTAGAGAATTGTATAAATGATTTAGGTGATGAATCTTGATTTTTTCAAGTTTTTCAAGTGGAAGCAATAG
>CAYFVN010000125.1:0-5187 GCA_964346575.1 uncultured Candidatus Bathyarchaeia archaeon | reverse complement strand
TTTATGAGTAAAAGGAGAAGCTAAATTATCTTATGGATTTTATGATATTATTTCTTTTCTAATTTTTAATGGCTTCTTGTATAATGTTCTATATTCGCATTTATCGTGTAAAGCGGTTTAATTGGATTCTAGGCGTACCTTGGAGGTCGCTCGCTTTTCTCCTTCTCTATGGGTGGTTTAAGTTTTCCAGTTGCTTCGACATCAAATTCCAGAAAATCAAGGGTGATTTCCCTGAATCTATCATAGAAGTCTCTCAACTCCTTCTCATTGAACCTATTTATCAACGTCGAATTGTAGATTCATTGAGCCCATCCTTGACGGCTGCTCGAAATATACTGGTCCATGAGTGCAATCGCCTCCACCATGTCAAGCCGATCTTTAGGTTTCCATTCCTTAATCTGATCTATTTGTCTCTTCTTTATAGCTGTCCAGTCTTCGCTCATAAGACCACGCGCTACCACTTCTAAAACGTAACTAGGGTGAGCCTCTTTAAGAACCTATTCCTTCACGTACAGGTATACTTTGTAGAACCCCTTGCCGTCTTTTCTCTCCTTAAAATTATTTTATAAGTCGATGCTACGCAAATATTTGATTGAAGAGATGTGTTTAAGAAACCTTCCATTAAGATAGAGAACGTTGTGGCCACGGCGTCGCTTAACCAGCACGTAGATTTGAATTATATACTCAGGATCTCTCCAAGCGCCGCATACCAGCCTGAACGGTTTCCAGGTTTGGTTTACCGGTTGAAGAGGCCTAAAACATCTACTTTGATCTTTAGTTCTGGGAGTATGGTCTGTACCGGTGCTAGGTCAGAGAAGGAGGCGAAGAGGGCGGTCCTTAAGATCATCCAAGAGTTGAAGGAGAACGGCTTATTGGACATCGTGAAGCCGGAGGTTGAAATCGTCAACATCGTAGCCTCAATAGATTTGGGAGGCAACGTAGATATTGAGAACTCGGCTCAATCTTTAGATAGGGTCATGTATGAGCCTGAGCAGTTTCCAGGCTTGATCTACCGCATGGATGAGCCTAAGGTCGTGATGCTTCTCTTCACAACTGGAAAAACGGTGTGTACGGGAGCGAGGAAGGAGGAGGATGTGGCTAAGGCTGCAAACGTGCTTAAAGAGGTCCTCGAGTCCAAGGGTCTTATATCCTATGAATAAGCGATTTCCCTTGCTTACCAATCATAGGAAGAAAAGAAAAAAAATAAGGACATTATTATCTTATCCTTCCCTTTTTCTCTTTTCTGGATGATTTCTTTTTCTTCTTCAAACCCCAATCAATTTGTAATTAGTTGATTTTGAGTAATTTATATTTTTATCAGGATTAACGAATGATTGAGATGTTTTTAAGGTAATCTCCTACGCCCAGCCCACTCTTTATACATCATAATATCACTAAGCGATTAGAACAGGAACTCTCCAATCTCAAATCCAAATTCCAAATCGCCCACGAGCTTAAAGTCAGCGCGCGCGCTACTTATAATCGAGGACCACTCTATCAACGATTTAATGGCAGACCTCAATCACTTACGGAACATGTTGAGTATGATTTGAAAAAAAGCCTATCTATCGATCGATAACTCAATTAAATGATAAGCGAAGAGTAAAATCTCTCCTCACCTTTTTGGAATCGAGTGTTTACCCCTCTTAAGGTTTAGGTATTTGTTTTGCAGAACGAAGGAGCTGGCATTCATGGGTTTCGGGCAGCCGATGTTCTGCACAGAATAGTCTGCCGCAGTGGGAGCATTTAAAAGGAATGAACTCTAACTTGCCGCATTTACTGCATATCGTCAAAGTTTATCTCCCCATTAAACCTGTTAGGTGCATGGTTACTAACGTTATGTGTTACCTATAAAATTATTAAAGTTGTATGGTAATATAAAAATTTAAATTCTGAGATATTAGAACCAAGAAAGAGGGATTCCGAGGATATCCGACGCGCGCTTTTATGGGATCGTAAAAGGGCAGAAAGATCTGGTTAGGAATATAGTTTATCTTAAGCGCATGAAAAATTATTCAAGCATGATAATACTAGCGCGCGGTTGGAGCAGAGAGTGCTCCTTATCACTGTAAGGGAGGAGATTGGGTAAAACCATTCTTGTCGAACCTTTGTAATTAAATGGGGTATTCTATGGGTAGAGTGTGAGGATGTGAGGTTTGCCTCAAGCTTTCATTTTTATAAACTCTGAGATTGGAGCTGAGAAAGAACTCTTAAAAGAGCTTAAAAAGATGGGGATTGTTAAAGAAGCCTACATTGTCTACGGTGTATACGATATAGTTGCCAGGGTTGAGGCTGACACTATGGATAAACTGAAAGTGATGGCGAATAGGAAGATAAGAAGGCTAGACAAGGTTCAGTCAACACTTACTATGATAGTGATGTAGGATACCGAACCAATCCCTAACACGCGCGACCCATTCTTATAAAGAGGAATCCGAAATACCTAGCGCGCGCCCGCGAGATACGGGGAGTTTCTGGAGGAGTTTCCTCCCAAGACGATTCTGGGGACCACGATAGAGACGAATCGATGCCTCAACTTCTCGGAGGCTCCGATCCCATACGAAAGGTACACCGCGATCAAGGATCTGTCTTTCGAGAAGTTTCTCAGCATAGAGCCGATCATGGAGTTCGATTTCCACGTCATGATGAGATGGATCCAAGATCTTGACCCCTTAGCCATAGAGGTTGGAGCGGACAATTACGGCTTCAACCTGCCCGAGCCGAACCCCCCTCAAGTCAGGGAGTTGCTCTCCACCCTAAGAAACTGCGGCTACGCGGTCTACGAGAAGAAGAGCCTTCAGAGACTTGTAGGAGATATGATACACAAGATAGATGTAAAATTATCGTCGTCGAATCACTGAAAATTATTGAGAGGGTCCTAGAGACTTGATATATTTCGACTCTAAAAATTCTCAAGGCATTCTGAAAAGGTGACTTTTTGGTCTTAGTGGACAAGTCCTCTATCTCAAGGCTGCGTGACGAGATCCTCCAGGCTAAGGAGGAGCTTGAGCGGGTGGAGGTCGAGTTTGAAGAGCTTATCAAGATTCGTTTCTACACGAGCCTGTGGCAGAACATTTGGAGGGATGAGCTAGGAAGCTTCGTCAAGAAGCCCTACGTGGTTCAGCCCGTCCGTGAGGGGGAATGGCGCCTCTACGCTCCGAAGTTTCTCCCTCTTGAAGTAGGATGGCTGGAGTATCAGGATGACTCCTACTCGGTCTTCAGGGTCAACAAGTACATCGACTGGATAACCCCCCTGCCGGACGTGTTGAAGGCTGAGCTTGGCATCGACAAGCCCGAGTTCGACCTGACCTTCGACTGGGAGAAGAACCTCCTGCGCGTGAAGCAGGGGGATCCGAAACAGGTTAAGAAAAAGTACGGACGATACGTCTACAGGCAGTTGAACGGCGACGTCTTCCAGATTAAATCGCCCCAACGGTTCAACTTCCTCGTCAGGCTTATTCAGGATGGCATCCTACCTTACAGGCCGAAGCCCGCCGACCCAAACGATTTCCACCAGACCGAGCGGGCGAGGTTCCAGCTTAGAGATTATCAGGAGGACGCTTGGAAGGCTCTGATGGAGTACAGCCATGTAGGAGTCTTCTATCCCTTCGGCGCTGGGAAGTCCTTTCTGGGGCTGTACGCTGTCGCCCAGATGAAAGGGCCTAAACTCATCGTTGTTCCGAGCTTAACCCTCAGAGAGCAGTGGTTGAAGAGGATCGAGAGGTACGTGGATGCCAGGCAGGATGAGATAGTCGTCACAACCTATCAGTCGGCTCAGAAGGACAGGATATGGCGTAGAGACTGGACGGCTGTGATCGTTGACGAGGTCCACCATCTGCCCGCAAACACCTTCAGCATGATATCCTTTATAAAGAGGAGGTACACCCTCGGCCTGAGCGGAAGCCCGTGGAGGGAAGACGGGCGCACCGCATACATATTCGCCTTGACAGGCTACCCGATAGGTGCGGACTGGAGCTTCTTCTTCAAGCAGGGCATAGTCCAGAAGCCCTCCGTAAACGTCTACGTCGTCGAGGACGGCCGTGAAAAGCTGCTTAAACTTCAAGGGCTTCTGGGAGAGAAGTCCGTAACCCTGATCTACTGCGACTCCATAGAGGGAGGTAAAGGGCTCTCCAAGCGTCTAGGTCTACCCTTCGTCTACTCGAAGACTCGAAACAGGCTAGATGAGATCTCGGGTGCATTGGAGAGGAGAGGAAACGTGATACTCAGCAGGGTTGGAGACGAGGGGGTAAGCCTCCCCGAGATCCAGAGGATAATAGAGTATGACTTCCTCTACGGATCCAGAAGACAGGAGAGCCAGCGGGCGGGCCGCCTATTCCACTCCATCGAGACGGGAGAGCACATCATACTCATGACCCTTGAGGAGTTTCACAAGTACAAGAAGAGGCTCTACGGACTTATGGAGAAGGGATTGGACGTCAAAGTTGAGAAGACTTTCGAATAGCGCGCGCATAAATAAAAATATAACAAAAAATCAAAAAGTCTATAAACTACCGCCTTAGCGCGTGCTCCTCTTTCGTTCTCCTCCTTTGACTTTTCTGACCACGAATTTATCGTCTCCTATTTCGAAGCTGATCTCAACCTTTATTGAGGACTCCACGGGTATGGGGAACATGGTGTCCTCCGCCAAGGCTTTGGGGAGATGCATCAAGTACTGGCCGTCCTTCCTCTTGAACAGCGATCCCCTTGCACTATCAACCATTCACATCCACCTCCATCCATGTTATGCACAAATACCTAAACACTATTAAATAGACGTTTAAATTAAGCTATTTTAAATAACTTTATTTCACAATTTAATATTAGAGCTTAGCGCGCGCTATGAATTTACTGGTATTGATTTTCCCCTCATTGCGATCTACTTCATTTTACTTGCTTATTTGTGGAAAGATCAAAATGACTTAACAAAGATCTACTGGGAGAAGACATTCAATATTTTTGTATCACATTTGTGGAAGAAGAAAATTGGTTCAATGGAATAATCGTAATGAATTAATGAGTGATGTATTATAGAATCAAAAGTTGAAAAATCTATTTGGAATCTGGAGGAAATTACCCTCTATACATCCAAATTCTAAGGATGTTGATGCGTCCTGCTGAAGCAAATAAAATTGCGATCATTGAAACCACCAGTAGAGGAATTTGCATAACGGTCTTTAAATCAATTTT
>CAYFVN010000124.1:0-3702 GCA_964346575.1 uncultured Candidatus Bathyarchaeia archaeon | reverse complement strand
CTTGATCATTCCTAGACCTGGCTGCATGAAGTTTTCCTCCAATCTCTAATCCGATCTTCGAAATCACAAAATTCTCTACGAACTCATGAACATCCTCGTATTCGCCATCAATCTTAAGGGAACCCGTTAAAAACTCCCTCTTCACATCTTCAAGTGAGCTGAGTATCGCCCTCAACTCATCTCTGGATAGTAAGCCGATCTCATGGAGCATAATATCATGAGCCTCAGTACCCTCTATATCCTCCAAAAATAGCCACTCATCATCTCCAAGGGAAGACACGAAATCTAGTACATCTTCATCGTACGGAACGTTGAGCCGCGATCTGTATATATCACTACTCAAGCTACAGCACCCTTTAACTTAATCTAAACTGAATTTATTACCGTTTCGATCAGTCGATGAAACACGTGCTAGAGAGATTGATTACGCTTACCAGTGGCAACACTAGATAATCGCTAAATATCATTGGCTGCGACAATTTTCTCCAAACCATTTAGGCTTCCTTCAATATCCGTTCTTTCGAATTCAATAGTTGCGATGTTTAAGCCTATACCTTTCAACGCTACCTCCAACTCCTCGAAGAAGATACCCTTCTCCGAACGGCATAACCCTGCGCTGCACAAAGGCCTGCCACTCATCCCGATTAAGCCTAATATCCGATAGCCCTTACTTTCATATTCACCCGCCAATTCAGCTACCGATTCAGCGAGCTCGTTGCATCGCATCCTGAACCCCGTATATTCAAGGAAATCTTTATCAGTTGCAGGCCGATCCAAACCGTATGCTCCAAGGTCAGGACAGGGTAGCTGTATTACCGATACATCGTATTTCATCATCGTTTTAACTACAGGTTTAATCATACCGGGCCATAAACCTGGAATTTCAGTCCCTTTGCAGATAGAATTCGTGTTCAATATGCAGTGAACCATAAGGATTACCTTACTGCTCCTACCATCACATATCAGAGTAAAGTCACCATTAAGTAAGTATAGATATGATGAAAATTTCCTATATATGCATGTCAAACTAGATATAAAAGTAAAAGGTATTGTAAAAGTCTTGAGGTGAAAATCCTTGAAGTGTAGCAGTTGTGGAGTCGAAGTATCCCAGGACGCGGTATTCTGTCATGAGTGCGGTGCCAATCTTAAGAAATCGCCTCGATCTACGAACTACGAAATCAAATATCGCCCCTCGTATTCTATGCTTGTACTAAGGTTGAATCCAGATCAAACCGTTGTAGCCGAGGCAGGATCCATGAGCTACATGACTCCCAACATAGAGACTAAGACACGGATGAGGAAGAAGAGCTTCCTTAAAACCTTTGGACTAAGCCTCCTAGGAGGGCAATCCTTCTTCGTCAATGAGTATCACACCTTAAATGGGGTTGGCGAGATAGGGTTGGTAGCAGCTCCTATAGGAGACATAGTCAAGTTTGACGTAACTCCTGAACGTGGATATGTAATCCAGAAAACGGCTTACATAGCATCGTCCCCTGAAATTGACCTGGACATAAAATGGCAAGGCTTCACGAAGGGGCTCTTCGGCCAAGGGCTCTTCATGATAAGAGCTACCGGAGTAGGTGACCTCTTCATAAACACCTTTGGAGCCATTGACCGACACGTATTAAAGGGCGGAGAAGAGCTTGTGGTGGATAATTTCCACCTAGTAGGTTTCAACGATACATGCACCTACAAGGTAGAGAAATATGGCGGGTGGAAGGAGACGATCCTAAGCGGAGAAGGACTGGTCACGAGGATTAAAGGGCCAGGAGATGTCTACATACAAACAAAAAACCTGAGGGAGTTCGTAGATTGGCTTTGGACCCTTCTAGAGAGAAGAGTTAAGAGCACCGCCAGGTAACGCTTAAGGCGACGATCATACTTGCATCGAGTGAATATACTGAATCTGGGAAGACTGAACGAGGAGTTGCAGGACACGTATTTGATTATGGGCGTAGGAATGACAAGCAACATCTACTTGATAAGAGATGAGATCATAGTGGACACTGGAAATGGTGAACCGACGAACCGTATAGCTCCCGCCCTAAAAAAGATCAGGGTAGATCCAAAAGACATCCGGCGTATAGTGTTAACGCACTCCCACTTCGACCATATAGGAGGGGTCGAAGAGCTGACTTTAACGGCCAACCCGAAGGTTTTAGCCCACCCCTTTGAACACCTAGAGATAGAGGCTCAGACATCTACTACTCCTGCAGCCCTAAATGATGGGGATACAATCGTCGAAGGCGACTATAGCTTCCAAGTATTGCATACACCTGGCCATACATCGGGCAGTATATGCATGTATTCAAGAGAAGCTTCTACACTCATCTCCGGAGACACCGTATTCTCGTATGGAGGGCTCGGCAGAACCGATCTACCCACGGGAAGCACTTCCGCCCTACTAGAATCGATTAGAAGAATCTCAAAATTACCCGTAAAACATTTACTTCCGGGCCACGGAGATCCGATAGTTATGGACGCTTCACAACACATCTTATTTAGCTTGAATAATATAGAGAGTCTCCGATTCTACTAGATTCCTCGCTTAACGCAAATACTGTCGATTGTATAAATGATGGATTAGTCATACTCGACCCAATAGGATTCACCGGAGATGAGCGTCTCCTTCTTCCATAGAGGGGCCTCACTCTTCACTCTCTCAACCGTTTCTCTAAGAGCGTCTAGTGAACTCTTCCTTGAACATCCCGAGACGAGCACTAGCATTATAAGATCGCCTGGAGTGAGATCGCCCAGGACGTGGTGGATCCGTACATCTGACACTGAGTGTTTCTCTCGAATCTGAGAGGCTATCTTTTTAAAGGAGTCTAGAACTACCTCCTCGTAGGCTTCGAGCTTTAAACCCTTCACTTCTCTTGATCTGGAGTCCCTCCTAACTACCCCTATAAAAAACGTGAGAGCGCCAATATCGGGATCTTTAACCTTAAAGGAATCTTTCAGTATCTCAGTTAGGGGAAGTTGCCCCTTCTTCCATAAGCCAAATCTAAATTTAGATTCATATTTCATGTATACCCCTCTAGTAGTTACGTTATTTAAATGATGATTTCTACCGATACGAGGAGGAAAATAGAATCATGAAAAGCACTTTCCAAAAGAATAATGGAGCCACTAGACTCGATTTAGCGCGCGTTAGACGCAAAGAAACGAGCAGGCATATGGAAAAGGAGGAAAAAATCTTCTCCAAAAGAGATAATACCTCTAACGACGATTAAATTCATTATGGTGTTCAGATTTGACGATAGCCGTTATATCTGATACCCATGATAGAATGTCGATTATAATCAAAACCGTAGAGATGTTAAATCGTATGGAATTGGAACTCGTGGTTCATTGTGGCGACTACTCAGCACCGTTCGCTATAGAGCCTTACGATAATCTTGTGCATCCTATGATCGGAATTTTTGGTAATAACGATGCAGAGAAGGGATTGATAACATCCAAATTTAAGCAGTATAGAAAGGAGATTAGAGGTGAATTTGTAATGATTAATCTGGGAGGTGCAAAGGCTGTCGTATTACACGGTCATGACACAGAGCTTCTTGGAGCCCTTGTAGAATGCAAGGGGTTCGATTTAGTATTATATGGGCATACTCACGAGCCGAAAATAGAATACGGGGAGAGTAATCTGATGTTGAATCCCGGTGAGGTTTGTGGATATTTGACTGGAGAGTCCACCTTCGC
>CAYFVN010000123.1:0-3103 GCA_964346575.1 uncultured Candidatus Bathyarchaeia archaeon | reverse complement strand
CAGAGATAGGGATGATCTGCATCTGCGAAACCATTAAAACTACAAAAAATGTAACGATGGCACGATTACGGTCCAAAGGTTCAACCTCCTGAAAACTTCGACGAATTGGTATGCTCTAAATCTTATTTAAGTATAACTTCATTAGAAATGATATGGAGTCTACGACGATCTCTTGAACTTCGTTCCTTAAAAATTATATCTGGATTTTCAATATATGGTACATTTACCTCCCCAATTAAAAGAAAAAATGAGGATACCCAAAAACTTATTTTACTGGTTTTATTAACAATCGCCTCGTTGCAATTTTGAGATAATCTGGGGAAGAGATAGGCTTTGTGGAATGATCTATTCACCAGAAGGAGGATCCTAGCTCTACTGGCATTGGCTGTGATAGTGGTATCCATAACCTCTATAGCTTTTTTTCTAGTCCCCATTCGAGAACGCGGCAACGTCGCCGTAATCGAGATATATGGTGAAATCACATCGATTGAAAAACGGGATCACTTACTCGACATGATATATTATTCGAGAACGAATGAGACGGTCAAGGCCGTCGTCCTTAAGATAGACTGTCCAGGGGGATTCGCCGACGCGGTCCAAAACATATACCTGAGCCTGTTGGAGCTGGGAAAAGAGAAGCCCGTCGTGGCGTCCATAGTCGGTTTAGGCGTCTCTGGAGGCTATCATATAGCGATAGCCGGGGATTACATATACGTGGTGCCGGCGGCGATGGTGGGAAATATAGGCGTTATCGCCACGCTTCCGGAGAAGATTGAGCCCAGCGAGGACGTGATGGAGACGGGACCCTACAAGATGAGGGGCACATCCGAAAGCGAATTCCCCTTCAAAGTTCAATCCATCCTTGACAGCTTCTTGGACTCCGTCGAGTATCGGAGGGGAGATAAACTCTCCCTGGATAGAGCAGAACTCTCAAAGGGCTTAATATACATGGGAGGGGAGGCGGTCAGTAATGGGTTGGCGGATGGTATCGGCTCCGATCTAGAAGCCGTCGAAAGAGCTGCAGGCTTAGCTCAACTAAAACGGTATTCGATAGTGACGGTTAACAGCGTAGTTGAAAACCCCCATTCCGTAAATTATCAGCCTCCTAGAGGGGAGCGGAGTTTACCGTGCGTAGAAGATCTATTCGATTTAAGTCCTCCGCCAACACTCTACTACATCTACGTCTCACCTCTAACCGGGAAGAGTCTAAACGCATCCACAACCTGGAGAGACCTACCACAACCCTCGATTACCGGAGATGAAAAAGAGATCCTCATCGATTATTCGCATGAAAACGCCTTTGCACGTTGGGAGCTGAACATACTCCTTTATGAGGTTGCCTCCAGGGGGTTCTCGGTTAGATACCTCAACTCGACAAAGTATCTGGAGAATGAGCTGAGAGAGGCTGAGGCCTTCCTGGTGATAAACCCTAAAACCCTCTTCTCCGAGTCTGAGGTTAAATCAATAGAGAATTACGTGGAGGATGGTGGTAAACTTCTTCTGATCACGGATCCCACAAGGACCCTTGCGAGCCCAATGAACAGCCTATCCTCCGAATTCGGCTTGGTCTTCGCCATGGGATACCTATACGATTTGAACGAGAATCATGGCAACTACAGAAACATATACCTGACGAATTTCGATGAGAACGCGTTGACCGAAGGCCTCTATAGAGTTGTCCTCTACACGGCCACCTATATCCACCCGACCGACGGCGAGATCGCCTTTACCAGCGGATCTACATTCAGCTCCGAGAGCGAGTTCTCAAAGGAGTATTCTCCAATGGCGCTCCTGTTCGATGAGAAGGTACTAGCGCTAGGCGACCAGACCTTCATTAGGGAGCCGTATTGCCACGCCTACGACAACTACAAGCTCATCCAGAACATTGCCGACTTCTTAACTGACAGTTAAGCGTGCGCTTCGCTTAAATATAAAACATATTTTAAACGAAGTCTCTGAAATGCAAAAAAAGTCCACCGTCGATTAATTACCGAGATATTTTTCTCATCTCGTTCGTGTTCTCCATATTTCTATCCATAAGAATAATTGCGTGGATCTTCTCGATTCCAAGCATCGTCGTCTACGGGGACGCATACTCGTATTATGTTCCGGCAGGGATAGCTTACGTGAATGGAGAATTGCCCGTCGCAGTCAATCCAGAACATCCACCCTTAGCAAAATACATCATCGGCCTATTCGCAGTTTACCTTCACAGCCCCAACTTAGCCAGTTTAGTATTCAGCTTGCTCCTGGCAATACCCGTATTTCTCTTAGCGAGGAGATTGACGTCGGGCACAAACTGGGCATTGGTATCAGTCTGGTTGCTCGCTTTCGACTTAATTAATATCTCAATTTCAATACATCCGATTTTAGAGGTCTTCATGCTCTTCTTTGCCTTTCTCGGCATCTACCTCATAGTTACGGCTAGAAACGGATTCCATTATGCCCTGGCGGGATTGGCGCTCGGATTTGCCATAGCGTCGAAGTGGATAGCCTTCTTCTTCATTTTACCGGCATTGATATTCATACTTTTGAGACGCAATTATATTGGGGCCTTCATCATGTTGGCAACCGGGATTGGGGCCTATCTACTCACCTACTCTCCATTCATACTGACGGAGGGGTTAGGCTCATTTGTCAAGTTACAGTCATGGATGATGCAGTTTATGCTAAGGTTACATGCACCCGAATCGGGCACTTTTTTTAGCGGCCTTATTACATCGTTCATCTTTCAAGCCACCACATTCGGACGGGTATCGGGTTACAGTAGACCGCTCCATCCGGAAGGCTTTCGATTTCTGGACAGTAACTATATCTCTTTCGCCGACGTAACAACCCCCTTCATCACTCTTCTACTTTTTCCACTATTGTTCTGGCAGATCAGGAGGTACTACTGTGATCGAAGACAAACTAGGCTATTCATGCTCTTTATACTCCTAAGCCTTGAAGTATGGCTGATATCTTTGGGGAATGTTCCACTCGAGTTATGGTTTTACTCCCCTGTAACGGTTTTGCTTTCAATATTTGCAGCCGATTTTTTGAACGACTTCCATAAGAGGGGTAAAACGGAAAAAAAACTCGCGTATCTTTACTTGATTTTCGT
>CAYFVN010000122.1:0-2183 GCA_964346575.1 uncultured Candidatus Bathyarchaeia archaeon | reverse complement strand
CTCTCTGTTCCTTTAATTCTTCTATGGAGCTGCTGTGTTGTTTGCGTAGTTCTTCATAGATGTTCTCCTCTATATCACCGTTTTTGCGCAGTTCATCTAGGGCCTTTATTCTTCTTACTATTAGGTCAAATTGTCTCTTTAGGGCCTCTGCTTCAAGCTCCATAGGTTGAATATAGTAGGCTGAATCTCCAGTGATTTCTATTTGAGATACCGGAGTATTTACGAAGTCTTCACCAGCTAATTCTAGTTCTATAGATGTGACCTCATTCTTTGTATTAGCGTAGTACCCTATTATTCGGCCTATTTCTCTCTTATGTATGTCTGTTATCGACTTTCCTATGAAGGTTTTTATTTCTTCAGCTCTCAAGTTTCGCACCTTTTATTAATTGGTGGGGAGTCCTCTGCTCGACTTTGAGAGTTTGGATGGGAAGTTCAGGAAAACTCTCCTCGATCTTGTGTCCTGCGATTATATTCGCCTCTTGAAGTATTGTCTGAGCCTCTTCAGTGTTGGTGTGTAGGTAAGGAGGTGTATTAGCTTCTCCAGCTTGGAAGGCCATCTCCTCCAGAGTGTTATATATATCGTTTAGTTCATAGGATACTTCGGGCATTATCCCTGTCATCTGAGTTTTTATTGTATGAATTACTTGTGGTATAGAGGTCATTGCTGACGTGATATCGTCGAATTGTCTTATCGTTTCTAGACGTAGGATCACCTGTTCCAGGGCTAGTTGGCTGGCTAGTGTGAGTCTAGCTATCTTCCTAACTTCAGCGCATTCGTTGGCGTACATGGTTGATCGATGTTTGTCATGGGCTATTTGCGCGTTTACGCATCTATTTAGGAGTTCCTTATCGTGTCTCTGTATTTTCGCAACTAGATCTTCAAGCCTACTTTTTTGGATTTTTAGACGGTATATGGTTTGGGTTAGCCTATCCTTCAACGGTATTTTATAATTGGAGAGTATCACTCCGAATTTTGAGATTATTGTGGGTTTTTCATCCCATGCCTTGATTACTTTTGAAGGCAGTCCAAGTACCTCCATCATTCTAGGTGAGCATGCCGAGGCCGAGCTAAAATGCCGCCTTAGATTGAATTCTCTCCTATCAGAGTTTTTGATTAAAGTTAGTTCTAAGAAGGTGTTAAAATCTACTGTAAGGTGTTCGAGCTTTTCTCTGTTCCATGTTTCCCACGGATTCTGAGAGGTAGTAGTCTTCGTGTGGGTTGATCGTTTGAATTGGTTTTTGAATCGATTTTGGATAGAAAGACTTAAGAAGGTAATCGTTGGGGGTATTAGGTTACGCGTTTCATAAATGGTTCGAGGAGGTGAACGTTGCATGCCTGAAGAAGAGCCTGTTGAGAGTGTCGCTAAAGAAGAGCCTGTTGAGAGTGTCGCAAGGGAAAGATCGTCTATTCCTCCTGACACAATCCTCATAGGTCAGAAGCCTGTTCTATCCTATGCTACGGCTGTTTTGATGCACTTTACGGGTGGTTCTAAATTTTTGACCATCAAAGCTAGAGGAAGAGCGATAAGTCGAGCAGTTGACGTGGTCGAAGTCGTCCGGAGACGTTTCCTAGGGGGGAAGCTTAAAGTTAAAGATATTACAATTGGCACTCAGACAGTAGGCGAGGGTAGTGACACTCGAAACGTTTCTACGTTGGAGATCAAGGTTGAGAAGACAGAGTAAAGGAGAAGATTCAAAAGCTGAACTCCTTTAAACTTAACATTTTTTAGATTCAATCATTTTTTAGCATTTGATTCAATCTTTAATTTTAATGGTCTGGCGAATTGAGGATTTTATTTTTATAGAGGTGTTTAAGGTTTGGTTCTGGAGTTCAAAGTTAAAGATTTAGGTTTCAGTGAGAAGGGTTTTAAGGTCGTTTCTTGGGCAGAGTCTAGGATGCCTGTTCTCATGAAGGTTAAGCGTAGGTTTGAGAGGGATAAGCCTCTGAGGGGTTTGACGGTCGGAGGGTGTCTACACGTGACTAAGGAGACTGCTGTCTTGGCAAGGGTTTTAGTGGTTGGTGGGGCCGATGTAACTTTGTGCGGTTCTAATCCCCTATCTACGCAGGATGAGGTCGCAGCGGCTTTGGCTACTGATGGAGTTCACGTCTATGCTTGGAGAGGGCAGAGTGAGGAAGAGTACTATGAATGTTTAGGCAACGTGATGGATTGGATGCCAATGGT
>CAYFVN010000121.1:0-3811 GCA_964346575.1 uncultured Candidatus Bathyarchaeia archaeon | reverse complement strand
CAGGGGCAATTTTGTTGAACTCGTGCTCCATCACAACATTATTCTCGGGGACAATTATAGCGATCTTTGCTCTCCAACCGTACACAGTATCAACCCCACTTTAGTAGGAGCATCATTCTTCATGTGGATCTAAAACTATCCCGCATTTAACTAGTCTCAAAAAATTGGTACAGTCAATCGTATATGATTGGAGATTCATTGACGTCTGGCCCAAATATTTTGTAGAACACCAATTCTTCTTCACCAGTGTTTATCATCGTGTGAAGAATCGTAGCCGTTTCATAGCCGATGAATAACTCGTCAAGGTTTTGATCTCCTCCAGCGATGTCTACACCATTTATTTCGCCTCTGCCTTTCCAGGCCAGTATCGCGTAAGCTCCCCTCTCAACGCTTTTATACGTCTCTCCTTTAGGCACTCTAATCTCCTTACCGCTGAATTTTCGGGTTCTGTTAGGATTGAAAACCCAGTATTCCTGGTAATTTTCGTCTTTGCTTTCTGGAGTTGCCTCTGGAGTTGTATGATACTTAAGGTAAAATTCTGGGTCCTTCGATCTCCCCCAATCGATTAATTTTATTACATTCTCTTCATCCTCTAATCCTTTCAGCATTCTCTCTCGATTCTGTACTTTGCCTTCGACAACTGCTTGTAGAAGGTTGGATATGTCCGACTCCTCTTGAAGCTCTAATGTGAGAGCCGTACCTGGCGCATGGGGTATTCCAGCGAACAAGTGGAAGCCCTCTCTAATATTCAGTCTGTAGGCAGGCGACAGATCGAGGACTTTATCATCATCCCATCGTTTAAGAATTTGTAAGAGATCTTTCGATTCCACATATGGGTGGACCCCCAAGTGTGAGTAAGGTAACGGACCTAGATTATCTGACTCCAAGAAGTAGTATGCTTCCTCCTTGGGATTCATATTCCAAATTCCCTTGGCATCCTCTTCACGCGGATGTATATGCCATGGAATAGGCTGACCTATGTCGAGTATTTTCGTTAAGACGCCGAAACTGTCGTGTTTCTCTGAGTAGGACTTGCCGAGCATCTTCTCCGGCTCGAGGGTCAACGCATCTTTGAAACTTATACTTAGATCCTCTCTTCGAAGAGATACGAAGCTGATTCCCTCGTCATCGGGTCTATAGGGGTTGTTGCTCTTAGAAGTTTCAACGCAGGAGGCTATCCAACGTTCGCATATCCAACCACGTTTCCCAACGTAGTCTTTTTTCACCCCCAATCTATGCAGTCCTCTATAACTGTCTCTAGGAACAAAAGTAGGTACTAATCTAAGTACGCCCTCTTTCTCTTCCAACTCCTGTTTAAAAGCAGTCTCCATCTTTCGGTCTATCGGTTGCGCCATTATTCTATGACTCCAGTGTTTATCTTTTGAACTGAATGTCGAGGAATAAATATTTTATTTTCTAAAAACTTTTTCCATTTTTCGATATGCCGTATCGTATTCTCTAAGAATTTTCTCATATTTTTTTGAAGTACATTTATCGGGCTCGTATTTTCGATCGATTCTCACCAGTCTCTCTACAGCCTCTTTTTCATCGCGATATACGCCTGTTCCAATACCTGCTAGGATGGCCGAACCCAGTGCAGCGGAATCCTTAACCCTCGGTACGATGAATATCTCTCCCGTCACATCGGATTTAAGTTGGTTCCAGAAACCGATCATAGTTTCTCTTCCAACCATTCTGACCTCATTTATCTCGACGCTCAAGTTCTTAAGAAGGTTAAACGTTTCAGGGTATTGGCACGCTACTCCCTCAAAAATAGCTCTAACGAAATGTGCCTTCTTGTGCCCGAGTGTAATGCCGAGAAAGACTCCTCTGGCGTGATCATTATAATAGGGAGCATGAGCACCGCTGAGATATGGATAGAAGAACAGCCCTTCACTTCCAGGAGGTACTTCATTGGCCGATCTTTCTAAAAGGGTATAGGCGTCTTCATCCGAATCATCATCGAGTTTTGACCCTTCATCCTCGAAGTTTTCCTTGAACCATCTCAAGGACGCCCCGGTTGTGGAGATACCCGCCTCGTATTCCCAGAAATTTTTGACGACGTGGCAACAGCACGCGATTCTGCCGGAAGAGTCGGGCTTAGGAGAACTCAAGGGAGTCGTGATGGTCGTTCCCGTACCTGTACCAATATTGATCTGCCCAACATTGATTACCCCCGCTCCCAATGCTTCACAAGGCCTATCACCTCCACCCGCTACAACGGGTGTCCCTGTTCTCAGCTTTGTCTCCCTTCCAGCATCTTCAGTAACTTCTCCAATTATCTTTCCAGACTCTTTTATTTCAGGGAGAAGAGTTTCGTCTATTTCCAAAACTTTACAAACATCGCTAGACCAAGACTTTTTATTGATATCGAACAATAGAGTTCTAGAAGCCATGGAAAAATCCGTAACCATCTCTCCAGTTAGACGATAAGTGATGTAATCCTTAGGAAATAAGAAGCGTCTCGTCTCCCTGAATATGTCCGGCCTATTCTCCATAAGCCAGAGAATTTTTGAAGCAGAAAAGATGTATCCTATCGGAAGGCCTGTAATTCTTAAAATCTCTTCTTCAGAGAACAGTTTCCTGATCCGCTCTGCCTGGGGTAGCGTCCTTCTGTCGAGCCATATTATGGAGTTTCCAATTTTACGTCCCCTTCTATTGATTGGAGTCACAGCCTCTCTCTGAGAGTCGACCCCTATCCCCACTATCTCGTTGTTTGGTATTTCGAATTTTTCAAAGATATTGTTTATACTGTGGACTGTAGCTTTCCACCAAAGGTCGGGATCTTGTTCGGCCCAGGCCGGCTCAGGATATGAAACATAATATTCGGAAATCGACTCAGCAACAACCGAACCATCAAGATCGAACAATAAAACCTTACATGCTCTAGTGCCGACGTCGATTCCCAATAAAAAACTCACTTTAAGACGCCAGCCTTCATATTTTACCGGATTTAAATTAAAGGTTTCTATCTATAATATTTTTTCTGTTAATACATAGACCTCAACAGCAAACCGAAATTTAATTTTTAAATATATAGTCGGGGTATGCTATAGTATGATTGGTGGATATTGTAAGAAGATTTTGAGGGTAAACCTTTCTACGGGTAGAATAAGGGAAGAAGAGGAGAGCGATGAGTTCCTTAAGAAGTACGTTGGCGGCTACGGAACTGCCGGGAGGATACTCTACGATGAGGTACCTCCTTGGGTCGGTCCCTTCGATTCGGGTAATAAATTGATACTTTCGACTGGACCTGTTACTGGCACCATAACTCAGACCGCGGGCAGACACGCCGTCGTATTCAAGTCGCCGCTTTCAGGCTATTTCGGAGACACCAGCGCTGGAGGTTTCTGGGGGGCAGAGCTCAAGTTTTCAGGCTATGACATGGTAGTGTTCAGCGGTATCGCCCCCAAGCCTGTGTACTTATGGGTGACCGAGGATAGCGCCGAATTGAGGGATGCATCTGCCTACTGGGGAATGGATGCTCGTGAAAATGAGAGGGCGTTAAAGAGGGATTTAGGCGATAAGAAGATACAAGTTTCGAATATAGGTCCAGCTGGGGAAAACCTAGTACGATACGCCGCGGTTATGCACGATGAAGGCAACAGGGCGGCGGGTAGAATGGGGGGAGGAGCGGTGATGGGTCATAAACGATTGAAGGCAGTTGCAGTAAGGGGTGAGAAAGAGGTTCGGGTCGCGGATCCGGACAGGCTTAAAAAGTTGATGGGGGAAGTTACAAGTTTCTACGCAACGGATCAAGGCGTGAAAGATTTCAGGAAGGATGGAACACCTGGATAATTCGAAGAGGGGT
>CAYFVN010000120.1:0-2348 GCA_964346575.1 uncultured Candidatus Bathyarchaeia archaeon | reverse complement strand
CAATAAAAAATAACTTTTCAGGACTGCGATTCAAGAATAAGTTCGTGTCCGACTATGATTATGCGCAAAGCGGCCGTAAACTTCCGGTAGTTCCCTGGCGCGATTGGTTTAAGGTTGAGCAGAACACCCGCACGTTTGAGATTCGCTGCAAGTTATGCAAGCTTTTGAACCGTGATTCATTGGTTGTCAGCGGTGAATGGGGCGAGATGATTGATAAGATTCTTCACGGTTCCGCTTTCAACGAGCCGCCCCAGCTCTATCATAAGATTGAGGTTCCTCACCACCACCGCGAGCGGAATAGCGCGGAAGTTAAATTTGATGTGGTGTGGACTATCGAGACAATCATCTCCAATCGAGGCGGTGTCCGTGATGAACTGGAGCGACTCTATAAAGAAATCCATTATCATGAAAAAAAATTGGAGCAAATGGTCGCAGAGGAAGAAGCATTAGAATCCGATGAGGAGGAGGATGAGTACGATGATGAAGAATGAACCGGACTATAACGAGAATCATGAGTTCGAGAGATTACTTAGAGAGCTGCGCGCGCGCGTAAGAATGTTTGGTGAAAGCAGGCGGAGACATGAGGAGGAATTGGAGGCGCGTAAACCTTTTCATGTGTTGGTTTCCGAGGCGTACCGTGAATCCCGCCAGAACAAACCCATACGACCACCGAAACCAAAAGAAATGCAAGAGATGATTCGTGAACACGCGAAACAAATCATGGAGAGAGATGCGGCTGAACGTGCTCAAGCAAGAGAGGATTTCCTGAAACGGCAGAAGGAAAGATATGGTGGAAGCGAGGTGAGTGAGGAAAATGAGTGAGGAAGAAACAAAAGAGAAAAAACCCCTTCTCGAAGTTGCGATTGAAAACATACTCAAAAGAACGCTTGTTGAAGCAAAGGATGTCGGAAAGAAAGAGAAGTCCATTGATGATATGAGTGATAAGCAGAAACGTAAGCGAATTGTCCAAGGACTGAAGAAGAGAGGATTCAAACAAGAATGGACGTTTGAGGATTTCTTACGAGAGGCGAATTATGCCCGTCATCTTGGAATTAAACAACAAGATCCGTATCCAGATGATGAGGATGAGGATTAACTAACGCGCGCGCGTGGAGGCGTTTAATCCAATCTAAATTCCCGTAGTAATCGTATGCCCATCGACTTTCCGGTTTCCCCGTTCCCGGCATGAGAGGCTTGAATTATGGTGCTTGCATTCCACCCCACAGCCATAATTTAAGGAGTTTATCTTATTTCATCCTTTTCTCCAGTCTGTGCAAACGGTGGACGGGGAAACCTTTAAAAAAAGATGAGCGAGCGCGGGCATGATAGACGAAAAGAAAATAACACAATTAATACTTTCTTAATTATAAAACTAACTTTTTTTCCAAGTGCTTTATAAGAACGCTCACACATAATAACCGATTTTTAAATCGCCTTTAAACGACAACGAAGGTCATCAATCGAACTCTTAAAAAAAAATAGTCTATAATAGAGAGTAGAGGACAAAAAGCATTCCAAATGTCAGGCAGATAGTATTCAATAATTTTATTAAAACGTGTAGAGAGGGGCCAGCGGTATCTTTCAATGGATCTCCAAACGTATCTCCCGTGACTGCAGCCTTATGGGGGTCTGACCCTTTGCCGCCTAAATGTCCCTCCTCAATATATTTTTTCGCGTTATCCCATGCTGCCCCTCCCGTATTCATCAGCATCGCTAAAATGAACCCGCTTATCGTCGCGCTCATTAAGAGGGCTCCTACAGCTTCAGCACCCAGGATAAAACCAACTATGATTGGTATTACAAGGGGGAGTAGTCCGGGGATGATCATCTCTTTTTGAGCGGCAATTGTGCTGATATCGACACAGCGGGAGTAGTCAGGGCTTGCCTTCCCCTTCATAATACCCGGTATCTCTCTGAACTGTCTCCTCACTTCCTCCACCATCCTGAAGGCAGCCTTACCGACGGCCCTAATCGCGAACGACGCGAAGATAAAGGGTAGCAATGCTCCTATGAAGAGGCTGACGATGATCTCCGGGTATACGATATCAACCACCGAGATATCAGTTATGTCAAGATAAGCTTGGAATAAGAGTAACGCCGCTAAACCAGCAGACGCCATGGCGTAGCCTTTTGTTAGAGATTTTGTGGTATTTCCCGCCGCATCGAATGCGTCGGTCGTCTTCCTGATATTATCACTGCACTTTGCCATTTCAACTATGCCCCCTGCATTATCAACGATAGGACCGAAACCATCAAGGCCTAGGATCATTCCTGCAATGGAGAGCATTCCCATAGTTGCTATAGCCGTTCCATATATACCGCCCAAATGATAGTCTATTCCACTGGTC
>CAYFVN010000119.1:0-1939 GCA_964346575.1 uncultured Candidatus Bathyarchaeia archaeon | reverse complement strand
GCAAACTGGCAGAAATTTGTCGGGGAAGCCCCCATCGTAGTCGTAGCGTGTGCTGAAACGGACGGCCATATTATGAGGTGTGGACAACCCAGTTATCCGATAGATGTGGCCATCGCATTGGATCACATTACATTGGCGGCTGTTGAACTGGGTCTAGGTACTTGCTGGATTGGGGCTTTCGATGAGAAGAGAGTGAAGGAAATCCTCTGTATTCCCGAAGAAATACGCGTGATAGAGCTTATGCCATTAGGTTATCCATCCGATCCTTCACCTGTAGAAAAGAAGCGTCTCACGATTGAAACGATAGTGAGGTACGAACATTGGTAGATGATTAGATCTCGAGAACAAGGACGATGACAAGTTAAATAATAGGTTGAACACTTACTTTAGCTGTCTCATAATCCCTCAATTTAAAATATTAGAAAAGAGAAGATCATTAAGATCTATCTAGGACTTGAACCGGAAGGACGAACTTAAATGATGGATGAGAAATTGAGATTCAAGCTTAGAAGAGGAGACCTTGAGGTTGAACTTGAGGGAGAATCGAAGTATGTAAGGGAAAAGTTTGAGGAGTTGCTGAGAGTGTTTACTTCAGATCCTGCGAGGACTTCTGCAATTCAACAGCCATTGTCAAGCAGGCTTGGAGACATAATGGAGAAGACCGAGGAAGGAAGATTGCACCTGATAATACCGGCCGCCACCCTAACCTCGAAGGAGGCTGTAGCTCTCTTCCTATACGCTATACGTCCTAAGAAGCCGTCTGACAAGGAGTTGGCTGATACAATAAGCTCAGGCTGGAAGACCATTAAAGCCGAGGCTGTTAGAGCAAGAGCCAGTGAAATGAGGAGAGACGGAAAACTCATCTCGGAAGATGGTCGTTACACCCTCTCGGGGGCCGGTGTTCAATGGGTTGAGAATGAACTCCTCGCCAAGATTAAGAACCCAGTATTAGAAAAAGAGGTGTAAAGGAGATGGTGAGAGATATCATCCGAATAAATGAGCCATCCATAGGAGATGAGGAGATAGAGGCTGTCACGGAAGTGCTTCGAAGCGGAAAATTGACCGACAAGAGCGGGATGGGTCCGAAAGTTATAGAGTTCGAACGTGGATTCGCTGAGTACACTGGGGCGAGGCATGCGATAGCCGTATCGAGTGGAACGGCGGCACTCCATTCAGCCCTTTTAGCTGCAAACATAGGCTCAAGAGACGAGGTTATACTCCCATCCTTCACCTTCTCGGCCACGGCGGGGGCGGTCCTCCTCACGGGAGCGAAGCCAGTTTTCGCAGACATAGATGAAGAGACCTACTCCATAACCCTCGAATCGGTAGAGAATGTACTGAGCCGTAGGACTATGGCCATTATACCTGTGGACCTATACGGACTACCCGTAGATCTAGATCCAATCCTGGAGATAGCTGAATCGAGAGACATAACCGTAATAGAGGATGCAGCCCAATCCCATGGAGCAGTCTACAACGAGAAACCTGTAGGAGGAATATCCCACCTAACCTGCTTCAGTTTCTATGCATCAAAGAGCATGACAACCGGTGAAGGGGGAATTATCACAACGAACGACGACGACCTGGCTGAAGCTCTAAGAATGATAAGAAGCCACGGAGAAAGGAAACCTTACTGGGTGGAACGGCTTGGTCACAACTACCGGATGACGGAGATACAGGCAGCCATTGGCACGGTCCAACTCAGAAAACACCCAAAAATCATAGAGGAGAGAAGGCTAAACGCATCCCTACTCACTGAGAGACTTGAGAAACCCAAGAAGCTCGCCCTACCCGTGGAACCGGAAAATCGGAGACACGCCTGGTATCTATACACAGTTCGTATAAAAGGAGCCAACAGAGGAACAAGGAACAAAGTAGTGGAATCACTGAGATCTAAAAACATATCCACGGCCGTGTACTATCCGACCCCAGTTCACCT
>CAYFVN010000118.1:0-2167 GCA_964346575.1 uncultured Candidatus Bathyarchaeia archaeon | reverse complement strand
GAATATATTCTGCTCCTGGGGTACATAGGCTAATCCCAACTCGGCCAACTGATACGGTGTAAAATCAGAGACATTTTTCGCCTTGAAATGTATTTCACCGTTAGTGAGCGATAAGAGCTTCGCAAGAGTCTTCAAGAGCGTGCTTTTACCCGCCCCATTAGCGCCGAGGACCGCAAAAATCTCTTCACCTACCTTGAAATTAAGACCCTTGATGACGGTTACTCCTGCGTATCCGCTTCTGATATTCTTGACTTCAAACATGTCTTGACCCCAGGTACTTCTCGACAACGGTCTCGTGATCCCTTATTTGCTCTGGAGACCCCTGAAAAAGAACCTTTCCTTCTGCCATGAAGTGGACGGTCTCGCAAACCTCCCAGATAACATCCAGGTCATGTTCGACTATGAGGATCGACAAATCCTCTTCCGAAGTCTTCTTCATCATCAGATCTATAACCTTTCTCGTTTGATCTTCAGGCAAGCCAGCAGTCGGCTCGTCCATAAGAAGAAACTTCGGCTTGAGCAGCAAACAGCGGATGATATCTAGCAGCTTCTTTTCACCTGCGGAGAGTGCGTATCCATCCGGATTCTCGAAATGGAAGTAATCCAAATATATTTCGATTTCCTCTTCGACCTCTTTCCGCAAGTCGCCTTCACTGAATATTTTGTAGAATTTCTCATACTTCGGTGTTGAAAGCGAAAGGAGCAAAGAATCCATTATAGTGAGGCTTGCAAAATCTTGGATAATCTGATTGGTCTTAACTATACCAAGCCTTGCGATTTCATCCAATCGCATATCGGAGATTTCAACTTCACGATTGTTTACGTAGTAGAAAACCTCTCCACTATCCGACTTCAACCCATGGGTAATGATACTCATCAGGGTTGTCTTTCCTGCTCCGTTTGGACCTATGAGTCCTTCGATGCCGAAACGACCCAAAGATAGATCCTCTACATCCACCACCTTTCTTCCGCCAAAGCTTTTTGCAACGTGTTTGAGGTGGAGTTTCTTTGTAACCTGATTTGTGGCTGTTTTAGAGCCTGAGCAATTATCCACGTTGATAGCTCCTTTTTCTCTCACCAAGGATCCCCAGAGGCCTGAACAATATGACAAGCATCAAAGTCAGCCCGTACAGCATGAGTTTAAAAGCCGGCACCATCTGAGCATACGCGGCAGGGATCGGTATGTACGTCTCGATCACGAGATCGAACAGACCGATGGCTGCTACCGCGCCTATGAGGCCACCCAAGACCCTCCTATATCCGCCAAGTATTAGTGCGATCCAGACCGTGAATGTAACCCCAGGGCCGAGCATTCGAGGAACCAAAAATTGGTTGATCGAGCCGTTCAGGGCCCCAAGGAAACCCATCACTGTGCATGTGATCGTGAAAAAAATCAGCTTCTGATGAAAAGTTGGTTTACTCAAGCTTCTGGCCAAGATTTCGTTATCCTTTATTGCAAGCAGCAGTCTTCCATAGGGTGCGTATTGAAGCTTGTAAGCGTAGAGGATTATCGCAAGGGTGATGACTACGACAACAAGGAAGAACACTGCTTCTGTGCTTCGCCCTATATCAAATGGGTAACGTATTGTGCCCAATCCCTTTACCCCCTCGGTCAACCATTTCTCGGTAGTGACCAGATGCATAATAATCGTCGCGAAAGCAAGAGTTGCCACCAAAACTGCCTGTCCATCCATGTCTAAGATAACCCAGCCCAGACCTAAAGCAAGGATTCCCGTTAGAACAGTCGCCAATAGCAACGACACTGCGTATGGGAGGCCGTATTGCACCATGAATACTCCGAAAGAATACATCCCCAATCCCCAGAACCCGGCTATGCCGAAGTTGACTATTCCAGTAAGCCCAAACTGAAGATGTAAGAGAACTGCTAGAGCGACGAACATCACCATCGTGGAGAGTCCAAAGATAAAGTATGCCATATTTAACCCTTTACCCTCTGTAAACCCCGTGCCTTCAACGCCCCTATAAAGAGCACCAAGAGCGCAACCTGCGCGTATAGGGGTTTTGTCAGAAGTGTTACAGCAACCGTGATAAAGCCCGCGCCAAAACCTGCCAGGAGCGCTCCCCGTACGTTACCTATTCCGCCAACAATACTGACCATAATAATGATCAATATCAGATCCCATCCCATAATATATTGGACAAATGA
>CAYFVN010000117.1:0-3845 GCA_964346575.1 uncultured Candidatus Bathyarchaeia archaeon | reverse complement strand
TCTTAACCGTTCTAGAACCTATGTCCATGATGAGATTTCCAGTGGGTAGATCTCCAACCGACAGTTCACGGCGTACATCGTCGTCTTCAACCGCTACGTCGACCGGAGCTTCTATCATATCCTTGTGTTCACGGTTTATTCTCTCCATTTCAGGCAGCAGGGATAACGCTTTCTTCTTCTCTAGAAATGCTTCGTTCTCTATACCAAGTTCGACGCCTCTAGCCATCAGGGTGAGTTGCCCAACTAAGCCGCACGAGAGTACCCTATCCAATATGCTTCTCCTGAACATGTGTTTCATAATCGCTATGCAATCTTTGGGTTTGGCTCCGCCGAGTATGAAAATGTTGGGTCTCTCAGGGTTTAAAGCCTTCGCACACGCCCCGAGCTCCCGTTCCATGATACGCCCCGCCGCTGAAGTCAATACCCGGGTGAAGCCTACTATCGAGGCGTGGGATCTATGAGCCGCCGAGAAGGCGTCGTTTATGAACAGGTCTCCTAGTGGAGCTAGAGCCTTTACAATGGTGCTGTTGGCATGCTCCGACGCGTCCTTTTCGACGGTCTCATCGTCTAAGAGTCTAACGTTATCCAGTAGAATAGCCTCTCCCTTATCGAGGTTCTCTATAGATTTTTTTGCTCTATCCCCCGTTATGTCGTCCACGAACTTCACAGGTTTACCTGAATGCTTGAGGAGCAACCCCGCGTGTCGATCTAAATGTATGAAGTCTGGGTCTCCTTTACGACCTTGATGGGCTAGGATTACTATTTTCGCGTTCCCTTCAGCCAGCTCCTTTACGGTCTCTGCATGCGCCCTAAGCCTCTCAGAGTCCGATATCTCACTCGTCTTAGGATCGTAGGGGACGTTTATGTCCACTCTGAGGAGCACGGTCTTACCGGCAACCTCTACGTCGTCCAGCGTTAGGAAGTCAGCCATCCCAGGTCTGACCCTCTAATGTTTAGCGACGAACTTGAATAGATCCACCAGTCTGCATGAGAAACCCCACTCATTATCATACCATCCGAAGACCTTCACCAGCGTACCCTCGCCACCTATCACCGCCGTGCTGGGGGCGTCGAATATACATGAATGAGGATTACCTATTATATCGGTTGAGACTAGAGGTTCCTCGGTATATTGGAGTATGCCCTTAAGTTCGTTCTCAGCAGCCCTCTTAAAGGCGTCGTTCACCACCTCAACGGAGGTCTCCTCTGAGACATCGGCTACAAAGTCTGTTATGGAGCCGTCGGGTATGGGAACCCTTAACGCCACTCCGTTCAGCTTGCCTACAAGTTCGGGTATGACGAGCCCTATAGCCCTAGCCGCTCCGGTCGTTGTAGGTATTATCGAGGTGGCCGCGGCTCGAGCTCTCCTCAGATCTCTATGCGGGAGGTCTAGAACCCTCTGGTCGTTCGTGTAAGCATGGACGGTAGTCATGAATCCCCTCCGTAATGTGAAGTTCTCATGCAGCACTTTTGCCATGGGAGCTAGAGAATTTGTGGTGCACGATGCCATGGATATCAACTTATGTTTCTCACCGTCGTATGCCTCGTCGTTTACACCTAGAACGATGGTGACATCCGGATTCTTAGCCGGAGCAGATACCACCACTTTATCCGCGCCTACGGTTAGATGCTTTGAAGCCCCTTCACGGTCTGTAAATCTCCCAGTAGACTCGAGCACCGCTTCCACCCCCAAATCTTTCCAGGGCAGCCTCTCTGGATCGCCCTCAGATAATACTCTGACATCTTTCCCGTCCACTTTTATGGAGTTCTCGGTCCACCCGATCTTCTGAGGCAATACCCCATGCACTGAATCGTATTTGAGGAGGTGGGCTAACGTTCTAGAATCGGCTATATCGTTTACCGCTACAACCTCGAAGATCCTATTGAAATCTTCATCCTTCAGCGAAGCCCTATAGAACAATCTCCCGATACGGCCGAAACCGTTTATCCCAATTTTGATAGCCATTACTGCCAAAACCCTCCATAAGTTTGAGCTAAGAATATCTGAGGCAGATGCTTAAAAGATTGTTCCTAAATCTTCGCTTAACAATTTCTTTATAAATAATCCCCGCAGCTTAAGAAGATGAGAGAGAACCGTAAACCTTTTACTGAGACAGTTATAGGCTATTATTGGAGGAAACTGGAATGCATGTATGGAAACGAAGGAGTATGAGATTGGCTTATCTGATGGGCTTCATCGCGCTATTAGCGCTTATAGGGACGATTACCCTTCCTACGGTTTTACCTCAGACTACCACTAAAACTGCGACTCTCCCCAACTTTAATGTAGAGTTCAATTTCCCTTCCGAGGGTAACCCCGGAGACAATGTTGTCCTATCAATAAAGGCGGTGGCTAGAGAGAATGTAAGACTTGGAGAGTTAACTATACACGTATATGCATATGCAGGGCACGGCGAACAGCGTACCATTCTTGTAGACACCATAGCCGAGGATGGAAGAGTTAAAAATGGGGAGACTTTCCACAGGAGCTACACGGCGACCTTACCGACAGATATACCGCGCAGCCCACTAATGGCCACCGTCCACGAGACGGCACGTACATATAGAACGGCATATACATCATATTATACTTGGTGGTATCCACCATACTGGAACTACAGTTGGACTGGGTGGCCCTACTGGGGGGTACCTTACCGATACACATACAGCAGCGAGCAGACCACGTTTACATCTGTACCCTTGACCTATGTGAAGGCTACAACACCGGAATACGAGAAGCTTAGATCGGATTACGATCTACTATCGGAGAGTTACTCAGATCTACAGTCGGATTATGAAAAATCGCAGGAGGAATATAACAGCCTAAAAACTGAGTATGAGAGTCTAAAGGCTGAGCATCAGACGGCCCTCTCAGAAGGCACCTCCCTCAGAGCAGAACTAGCATCCATAAAGGCACAGCTTGCTGAGACGAGAGATCTAATGTACGTATTTGCGATAACCACAGCTGCCCTCGCCGCCATCACCCTCCTAGTAGCGCTGATCCCTGGAAGAGCTTCAAGATCGCCAAAACCGATCAGCTAATACGCGGAGAAAATAACGCGCGTGCTATGTTGGAGGGTGAAGGCCGCCGCCGGGACGTACCCCAGATAGTTTACTATCCGGATTTGAACCCGGCCTCCGGGCTCCATTGGCCAAGGCCTATCAAGCCTTTCAGGCCCGTACGCTCACCAGGCTCCGCGGAGAGCCAAATTATTTCTCCTCTACGTTACGGCGGCCATCCCACCGAATGAAAACGAGAACAGCCAACTTTATGAGTCTTTCCCTTCCACCCAGCATATCAGAGAAAGGTAAATATTAAACTTTCAAAAAGCTCCACGAGCGCTTAGCCCGGAGGAGATTCGAATTTAGATTTTTCTATTATAGACAAACATTTAATATTAGCTTACACGATAATTTGGTTGCTATATATCGGTCGAAACGTAGAAAAATATGGCATTAACGGCTTTGGGCCGGTAGTTCAGACTGGTACACCCTAGCGTGCGCGAAGATTGAGGGGCCTAAGAACGTCCGGTTTGCAAGTTTAAACCGAAAAGCCGGAAAGTCGCGGGTTCAAATACCGCCAGGTCCACCAACTTTAAGGTTCAAAACCATTACTTTTATATAGTCAGAAAAACACCTTTAATGGTCGAGGGAAGAGATTCCTATGAAACGGGCCAAGTATCTGCATCTTTTAGAAGATAAGACCGTAAAACGTTGGTATGATAATCTGGCCAGAGGTTCCAGGGTTACAGCGGATGTCTATCTGAGGAGGCTTGGAAACTTCTGTAAAGTCCATATGATATCGCCTAAAGATCTTGTAGCTATGGATGATGAAGCATTACATA
>CAYFVN010000116.1:0-1976 GCA_964346575.1 uncultured Candidatus Bathyarchaeia archaeon | reverse complement strand
GCCAAAACCACCCCCGAATTACATAGACTAATACCGGCCAGGGTTGCCGCAACTGCCATGTAGTACCTCGATTCTACATCATCTCCTTTACGATACGCCCCTCTCAAATATTTGAGTATTAGTCTAGTGGCTTCTAATGCACACGCATCGGTGAATGGTGTGGCATCCGTAGAGATCATCGGTTCAATCGCGTGGGATAACGCGTCCATGCCCGCACCCGCAGTGATCTCCCTCGGACAGCTCAAGGTGAACATTGGGTCCACAATCGCGGTGTCTGGAACAATATAGGGAGAATACATCGTCCTTTTACTATGATCCTCCAAAGTATATACGGCAAACCTTGTTACCTCGCTTCCCGTACCCGCAGTTGTGGGTACGCAGATCAGGGGGATACCTTTTCTCTCAACAAGGTTTGCTCCGATATACTCGTCGACAGGCTTGGGATTAGTTATGCTTAAGGCCGCCATCTTCGATGAATCCATCACGCTTCCCCCACCGACTCCAGCGATCGCACCTGGATTGAGTTCCCTTGCTAAAGAACAGAGTTTCCTAACAGTTGTGATGCTGGGTTCGGGCTCCACCTCGTCAAATAAAGTGTACGAGAACTCTCCTCTATCAAGAGCCGATAGGATCTCGGTAAACTTCCCTAAGGCCTTAATGTTCTCATCCGTCACAATTAATACTGTTTTTGAATCGGTTAACTCAGAAAATTCTCTCACAATTTCATTTGAGGAGTCTGTTCCAAAGAGGATTCTATTTGGCGTGCAAAACAGACTTTTTTTAAATATATACGGTGACTCCGAGTCGTTCATACGTCTTTACCTTATCGCGTTTGTAGAAACAAGCGAGGTTATATAGAATACGGTTACAAATAAGCTGAAATGTACCTATAAACGTAACGTACACTAGGACTTTACCATCTTTAAAAATTCTTCAACTTTTCTTGTGTTGACAACATCTTTGGGCGTCGCCCATCCTCTTCTCGCCTGGGCAATACCGAACTCTAGGAGATGTAGGTGAATCTTGCTATGAGAATCCGAACTTATCCCAAGCTTGGATCCAAGTTCCACTGCTTTTCTGATATATTCGTCCTTTAAATCCAATCTATCTGGAAAAGAGTCTATGTCCAGAATTGCCCCATTATCTTTCGCTACTTCTATTATTCTCTCCGTATCCAGCTGAGTTGGCTCTCTCTTCTGTATTTGTCTTCCTGTTGGATGGCAGAGGATATCCACGTTTGGGTTTTCAATGGCCTTTATAACTCTTTTCGTCATCTCTCCTCTGCTCATGTTAAAGTGGGAGTGAACGGCCGCGCTAACCACATCCAGCCTCTCCAAAACTTTATCGGCTATATCCAAGCTCCCGTCTTTTAGAATATTCGACTCGACACCCTTCAGGATACGTATGGATCTAACTTGTTCATTTAACTCGTCGATCTCTTCTCCTTGTTTCAACAACATTTCTTCGTCTAGGCCACCGGTCATCGCTAGGAGTTTGGAATGATCCGATACAACGATGTATTCAAGTCCAATTTCCCCAGCTTCATCAGCCATCTCTTTTATCGGGTGGGCACCATCGGTCCAATCTGAGTGAACCTGTAGATCACCTTTCAAATCTTTATAGTCGATCAATTTAGGTAGCGAATTATTTCTAGCTGCCTCTATCTCTCCAGTATTTTCTCTCAGCTCTGGAGGAATCCATTGTAACCCTAATTTCCCATAGACTTCCTCCTCCGTCCTTCCGGCTATTCGTCTCTCATCCTCGAATAACCCATACTCGCTTAACTTCCAGCCTCTCTCTTGTGCAATTCTTCTGAGGGCGATGTTATGGTCTTTACTTCCAGTAAAATATTGCATAGCCGATCCGAAGCTTTCTTCTGTCAGTACCCTAATGTCGGCGTCCATTCCAGTCTTCAGTTTAACGGAAGACTTAGTCCCTCCTTTGCCGATGACGTCTACTACCTCTGGCATGGATAT
>CAYFVN010000115.1:0-1834 GCA_964346575.1 uncultured Candidatus Bathyarchaeia archaeon | reverse complement strand
GGATACAGCGTTTTCAATAGCCTCTCTAATTTCAGAGGGAAGAAACGTTTCTGATCCACCTTTCTGTACGGCACATACGTTATCATCTTTATCCACTGTTATTGTAAGCCTAGCGTCCATAACCTGCTCCTCTTCAAGAGTAGGGTCAAGTATTACGGTTTTACCTACCTTCGCGGTCGTTATAGCTATGGGATAATTCTTTATTTGGAGTGGCGACATGTTGTCCTGTACCTCTATTATCTCTTTCCTTTTTACAGTGTATTTATGGATTCTACTTGTTAGTAGTGCAGCTAGTGATGCAAGCGATGAAGCATCTATCAGATTCCCATCGTAGTCTAAAATGTAAATATCTATGAATACGATCATTACCTTTTTTTCAGGTATCAGACAGATCTTCTTGAGATCTATGACTTCCGATTCTCTAAGTCCTCGATCGACGATCCTAGCCAGTTCTATAGCGTTCTCATTTGGAGGCCCTGGCTCGAAATTGGGGGATGCTATCGGAACAAGCTCAACGTTAACCGTTAAGACACCTTGGTCAGGAGTATCTTCATAGGGTTCTCCAAGCTCGACCTTAACTCCCACCAACACTTTGGTATTCCCTAACTCTACATACGATGAGCCGTTCGCCTTCTCGATTATTCCAGTCTCAATTTTTATGGGGCGATAGTCTGTGGCCAGGCGTTCATCGAGTCGTCTTCCTCCTTCTATGAGTTCCGTCAATGTTTTCCGCTCTATCTTTGCAACGGGTGGAAGCTTAGGTGTAGTACTCATATTCCGCTACTCAACTCCGTGCTCCACTATGGACTTCTCGATTTCCATGTATTTATTCCTTAAAGTTTCCCTCTGCTTTTCATATATTTCCATACATGCGTTCATAGACATATCCATTCCCCTTCCGAACTCCTCCTTGGAGAGTTTCCCATCCATTTGGATAAGAGTTATCAACCCTAGTTTAGGCATTATAGCTATTGGAAGATCCGCCTCTCCAGATTTATCTTCTATATCGCAAAGGTCGAGTATAATCTGACCGTTGGCCTTGCCAGCTGCACACGCCACTACCATATCCCTCATTGGGATGCCCGCATCTGCCAACGCTAGAGAAGCCCCCGTTATCCCCGTACACCGTGTGCCTCCATCTGACTGAAGTATCTCTATAAAGATGTCTATTACAGTGCGGGGATATAGTCGAGATATAACAGCAGGCTCCAAGGCTTCACGTATAACCTTTGAGAGCTCATTATCTCTCCTAGAAGGCGCTGGAGATCTCCTCTCCTCGGTTGAGAAGGGAGCCATATGATATCTACATCGTAGAACAGCCCGATCCATTAACGCTATATGTTTAGGATGAGCCTCTCTTGGACCGTATACACCTATAATTAGTTTATTTTTTCCTTGTTCTATATACGCAGATCCATCAGCATTATCTAGGTTGCCTATTTCCATCTTAATAGGCCTTAACTCGTCGAAACGTCTTCCATCCACTCGAAGTCCATCTTCGCTTATCAGACTTATAGATTCATGCTTGTCCGTTCTGGACATTTTTCATCCTTCCCCTTACCATCTCGCGAACTTTGTCCGTTAAACCTTCCATGTGAGCTTCCCTTTCTATCTTATAAACCGCCTCTATGGCTACCCGCTCACTTTTTGGAGATCTACTCGAAACTAGAACGCGCCCATTTTGACCTGCTATTATACGACATCCCGTCTCCTTCTTTATCATATTTATCATCGAACCTTTTCTACCTATCACCTGGTCTTCTACGGCAGATATATAAGAACCTGCTAGTGCTACAACATTTATTCGGCCCCTCTCTATGCCAGCCAATCCTAC
>CAYFVN010000114.1:0-4260 GCA_964346575.1 uncultured Candidatus Bathyarchaeia archaeon | reverse complement strand
AGTTTTATACGGATATCCCAAATCATTCACAATATAAATCATTTAGGAAAAAGATATGATACCAATGAAAATCATTTTGATCGTACAAGATCTAAATAATATAATTTCAACTAATTTTGTTAAGTTTATATGCAAGATAACTTTTTACTTTATGTTATATAGTTAATAATGATCTTATTTATCATGAGTGCATGATTCTCTTCGTGAGGGAGGATAACATAAAAACTTACGCCTAGAAACTTTTTCTCTCAGACATTTAGTATTCTCCGACCTCCCTCACAAAATCCAACAAATCCATCAAACCAATACTTTTTTCCATGCACGCGCTAAAACCTCGGGTATGAGATTGCTTATAATATACTTTGAAAGAAGACAATTGAGAGGGAAATCCTCTTATGAGATTGGTCGCGTCTTGGAGTGGCGGTAAAGAGAGTTGCTTCGCCTGTTATAATGCAATTCAAAGTGGATACGATGTCTCCTATCTGGTGAATTTTATCTCCAAAGAATATAGGCGGGTAAGTTTCCATGGAACAGAAGCCAAATTGATTCGATTACAAGCAGAGTCTGTTGGCATTCCCTTAGTGCAGAAGGAGACTACATGGAGTGGCTACGAACGTGAGTTCAAGGAAGCGTTGAAGAGTTTACTCCCAAGCGGTGTTGAAGGAATGGTTTTCGGCGACATATATTTACAGGAGCACAAGGATTGGGTTGAAAGGGTCTGCAGAGAACTAGGAATAAAAGCAATTGAACCTCTATGGGGCAAAGATTCGGAAACTGTTATCATTGAGTTTATTGATGCCGGATTTAAGGCTATTATAGTCAGTGCTAAAGCCGACTTATTTGATATAAAGTGGATTGGTTGTCAAGTGGATAGGAGTTTTTTAGAGTATTTGAAAGACAAGAATATTGATATCTGTGGGGAGAAAGGGGAATATCACACATTTGTAATCAATGGTCCAATATTCACGAAGGAGGTTAAAATCATCAACAGTAGACCTATTAAAAGGAATGGCTACTGGCTTTTGGATACCATCGAATATTCATTATAGAACTGTATCGAGCTAGCGCGCGCTATCTCTGAACACTTCATTAAAATCAGAAAGTCTATCAAAGGAGGGAGAAATTGACAGAAGCTTTATGGAAACTTTTTGAGTAAAAATTTTTAAGGAGGCATTATTTTTTTAATCTAGAGTAAGATTTAGATTCTCTGATAAAAGAGTGAGGCAAATAGGGTTACCTAAGGCTAGCGGGGTGGGGTAGCCAGGTTAACCCGCAGGGCTCATAAGATTCTGCGAAACCCTGAGATCGGACGTTCGAATCGTCCCCCCGCTACCAACTTTCAAAAAAGCTTCCAACGTCGAGGTTAAATCTATGATTGTTAAAGAGATCAATGCAAGAACAATATTATCCAAATCGAAGGTTTCTGATTACACGGTTAATCCCTACGTTGGTTGCGAGCACGGCTGCACCTATTGCTATGCACGTTTTATGAAGAGGTATACGGACCACAGAGAGGCTTGGGGCGAATTTGTTGATGTTAAGGTTAATGCTCCTATCTTACTGGAACGTGAAGTCAAAAGGAAGAGGAATGGTAGAGTTTGGGTGAGCGGAGTATGTGATCCCTACCAGCCGATAGAGAGTAGGTATGAACTTACCGGGAAGTGCCTTAGAATTTTGTTGAGGCACGGCTGGCCAGTCACAATCCAGACGAAATCCCAACTCGTATTAAGGGACGTAGATATTTTGAGGATGGTTGATGGGGTTGAAGCTGGATTTACGATAACGACATCTGACGAGGAGATGAGGAAAATTTTTGAGCCGAAGGCACCGCCAATCGATGAGAGGATCGAGGCTTTGGAGAAGCTGCATTCGGCGGGCATTAAGACTTTCGCTATGATAGCGCCTATACTTCCCGGAGCTGAAGGTTTAGCAACAAAATTGGAGGGAAAGGTGGATTACGTATTGGTTGATAGGATGAATTACCATTACTCGGATTGGGTGTACAAGAGATATCGGCTAGAGCACGCGATGGACGAAGCTTTCTTTACTCAGAAGAAGTTTACGCTCGCCAAGGTTTTTAATAAGGAAGGCATACCTTGTCAGATCTTATTTTGATCGTTAAAATTTAAACGGTTTATTTAACAGTTGTCTTTTAGTTCATCCCCATTGAATACGGAGTTAGATGCCGCTTATTAGGGTACTTCTCTGCTGATAAGGCGTGTGCACCGTAAATACACTTAATCTATTTATAGGGAACTAAATAAAGTACTCTAATACTTTGAGAGTGGACTCAATTTGGATAAAATCGTTGAATTGATGGAAGAATACGAACAGTATTTGATCACGAGTTATGGGAAGCCGTTCCCTCTAATCATTGTAGAGGCGGATGACGTTACGGTGACGGATATAGAAGGGAGGCATTACCTGGATTTTTGGTCTGGTATCTCGGTTGTTAATGCAGGTCATAGAAACCCTAAGGTGCAAGAGGCAGTGAAAAGGCAGATGGAGAAGTTGGTCCACACATCGTCCCAAACGTACTATACTCTGCCGCCACTGGAACTGGCAAAGAAGTTGGCTTCCATAGCTCCTTTCAGGCCGTGCAAGGCTACATTTCACACAAGTGGCTCTGAAGCCAGCGATGTTGCACTAAAAATGGTTAGGAGATACAGTAAAAAACACGATGTGATTACGCTTCAGGGGTCTTATCACGGGAGAACATACGCCGCTCAGACACTTAGCAGTTCGGCTGGGGGATATCTCAAATCAAACGCGATGGGTCCTTATCTCCCGGCTATCTTCCACGCCCCAGCTCCTTACTGCTATCGATGCAGCCTTGGTCAGGAATATCCAAGTTGTAACGTCCAATGTGCAGATATGCTGGAAGACACGATCAACTTTAGCACTTCGAGGGAAGTTGCGGCGTTTATGGCCGAGCCCATCTCCGGTGTAGGCGGGATAGTGACCCCTCCAAAGGAGTATTATCGGAAAGTAAAGAAGATCCTCGATAAGTATGATATACTCTTAATTTTCGATGAGATCCAGACGGGGATGGGACGTACGGGAGAAGTATGGGGGTCCGAAGTCTACGAGGTCAAACCGGATATAATAACCATGGCAAAAGCCCTCGGAAATGGTTGGCCGATCTCAGCCGTCCTAGCTTCGAAAGAAATAGGCGACTCCTTTTCACCCGGAGATCATTTTTCAACCTGGGGATCAAATCCCGTTACATGTGCAGCGGCTATCGCTTCCGTTGAATATATGATCGAAAACAAGCTATGGGAGAACGCCGCCGAGATTGGAGCGTTGATGATGAGGAGGATGAAAGAGTTCGAAGAACGGTATGAGATAGTTGGAGAGGCGAGGGGTAAGGGACTGATGCTTGGTCTAGAGATAATCAAAAATGGGAAGACCAGGGAGCCTGCAGTTGAGGAAACGGCTGAGATCAGGAGGTTGAGTGTGGACTTCGGGCTCATCGTAGGTCTAGGCGGTTGGTGGAAGAACGTTATAAGAGTACAGCCCCCATTGACGATAAAGGAGGAGCATATGGACCTGGCCATGGATTCGCTTGAGAGGGCGATTCAAAAGGTTGAGAAAGGAAGAAACTAAACGATTAACGCACGCCTCATAACGCCCTGACAGTAGACAGAAGAAAGACGTTTCAGAGTTTTATTTTACTCTTTTAGGTTGAATGATCTATGTCTGCTTGCGCCGTTGAGGGAAAAACTTTAATTTAACTTCTAATCGAAGGATAGACTTGCCGAGGGATAGCCGAGGTAGCTCAGCCTGGGAGAGCACCCGGCTGAAGACCGGGTTGACGGCGGAAGCGCCGGCCTAATCGCGCGTTCAAAGCCCACATCTTGAGGGGGGAAGTCGCGCCCTCGGCACCATGCACACCCCTTTCAGAAAATTTTTGCCAAGCGTGAATGCAAATATATCCCAAGTTGGTAAGAGGTGGATTGACGGCTTTGTCGGAAGATTCAACATTACGGATCGAGCTTGAAAGGATATCGCAGGAGCAGGGTGCCGATCTATTCGGCGTTGCAGATTTAACGAACGCTCATGATTTTATTTGTAGTCAGGGTGGAGAGCATTTAAGGAGGTTCCCAAACGCTATATCGATCGGAGTTCGTCTCTCGGATACGGTTGTTGACGAGCTGTATAGGCATGATGACCCATCAGTCCTTTACGCGTATAAAGAGCTTTACGACTCGGTCAACTCACATTTAGACCATATCGCCATGTCGTTGACAAAGAGAGCCC
>CAYFVN010000113.1:0-3606 GCA_964346575.1 uncultured Candidatus Bathyarchaeia archaeon | reverse complement strand
TCGCCACCTGCGCTGTGCATGTCTACGAGGTAATCCGCGTTTTCCTTGATCGCGTTGAAGACGTTATGGGCTATCTGTTCGCTTATGAATCCGTCGGCCTTGCCTGGGAAGCATCTGTTCATGTCGAGCGTGTCGGCTGGGCTCCTCCTCTGGAAGGCCTCGAAGGCAAGTGTGTTAAGAACGGGGAGGCCGATAAAAATCCCCTTGAGTTCGGTCGGGTCCAGATCCCTCGCAAATCGAATTATAGCCTGGGCACCTTCATGTTCGTCTCCATGAGACACGCTGTGTATCCATAGTCTCGGTCCTGTGGTCGATCGGTTTATCACGAATATGGGGACTTTAATGGGCATGGAAGCCCTTTCCGCCACCTTCATGAAACCCTGTTTCTTGGTTCCGGGTTCAGCTGTCACCTCTCCAACGGTAACATTTCCACTCATACTCTTCGACTCCTATCTCATACCGTAAAGCTTCGCTATATTATCTCCGAGTACTAGGGCTTCCTCGTCCTCACTCAATCCTGCGCGCTTCACGACATCCAAGCCTATTTTGGGGATGTGAACGGGCGCTTCCGAACCAAAGATGACTCTGTCAGCTCCAACGGTTTCAACCATCTGTTTTATCCTGGTCGGGATAAATATGCCTGCAGTTTCAAGGTATACGTTGTCGCACTTCTTTGCGGTTCCAAGTGCTTGTAATAGACCCCATCTAGGCTCGGCGTGTCTGTGGCCGGAGTGTTCCATAATTATCTTCGCGTCCGGAAATGCCTCCGCAAGTTCACGTATTGAGTATGGATCGGCGAAGAGTGTTCCGCTGTGTATGCTGATGGGAACTCCAAGCTTTATAGCTGCCTCCGCTATCGGATGGACAATCTCCCATTCAGGCATGAAATAATGGGCCGTCGGCATGAACTTGATATCCTTGAAACCCCACTGATTAACCATCTCCTCGATCTCTTCGACGCAACCTTCCATACGAGGGTTGATCCAAACCGATCCGATAAACCTCTCCTGACCCTTTATCGTTTTCGCTAATTCCCTATTCTTCGGGTACGGAGAATAATCAGTCATCACCACAGCTTTTTCAAAACCGGCCTCATCCTCAAGTTTCAGAAGGTCAGGTATCTCAGATTTATCCATTATGTACGCCAGATGATCTATCCTCATCGAATCCACTTCTACATTATTTGGTTATCTTATGCGATCCTACCTATCTTTTTGTCAGGTGGGCCAGATATAGACTCGTCTAGATTGATACCTAGTTCTTCGTTAACTTGGGAAACTATGTGCTTCCAGACACCCTCCTTTATTGGAATGCCGTCACGCCCTCTCGTCTTTTGAGCCTTATATTCGGGTTCACCCGTGACCAGTATCTCGTCCACACCCGGAGCTTTTATAGCGTTCTTACAGCTCTTGAATAGGAAATCAGTTCTCTCCTTGAAGTCGTCGATGGAAGTGAATTTAGCGATGTCTATCACGATGATTAAGGCTGGATTGAATTCTCGATGTGTCTTTTGATCGATGTAAAGAGAACAGCCATCTCCTGCTAAACAACCGCTCAAAATTTCAACCAGTAAAGAAAGGGCGTATCCCTTGTAGCCGCCGAATATTTTGCTGGCCGATTTCTCGGGGCCCTGCTCATATTTAACGGCAGGGTCGAGAATGTCCTTACCATCAGGGCCGATCATCCATCCCGGTGGGAGCTTCTCACCACTCAAATACTTTTCTAGTATGTATCCGCTGGCGTGCACGGTCGTAGCCATGTCTAGAAGGAATGGAAACTCCCTTCCTGGAATTGCGAAGGAGAGAGGGTTTGTACCTAATACCCTAGACGTTCCACCGTACGGTGCTCCGACTGGGCCTGCGAGGACGGTTATGAATCCTATCATGTTTTCCTTAGCCGCCATCAATGGATAGTAGCCTAAACGTCCTATGTGGGTACAATTTCTTAGGGAGACGGTAGCGACCCCCATCTTCTTAGCTTTTTCAATGGCTATCTCCATACCTTTTTTCGCGACGACGTATCCGAAACTATCGTTTCCATCCAAGAGCGCAGTAGTTGGGGTTTCCTGAACAAGTTTAGGCTTATTACCCGGTACTATTTCTCCGTTCTTGATCTGTCTGATGTAGTGCGTGAGTAGTATGAATCCGTGCGAATCAACGCCCGACAAGTTTGCCGATACTAATGCATCCGCGAGTAGATCGCACTCCTCGTCAGTGCCGCCCGCTTTTTTAAAGACGGTCTTCACAATTTCACTCAGCTTTTCACCACTAAATTTTGGCATCTTTTTCACGACCTTTTGATGATCTTTGAATGATGGGAGATAAATATTTAAGCCTTCTTATAGATGTGAAGATTCGATCAGCAAATGCTAATGGGATAAGTTCATTAATGGAATAATTTACGTGTAAAACCAGGAATAGCATCCTTTTCTTACATTTCAGTTGGTGGATATCTAACTTCACGGAACACTCGTTTGGAATTAGAATATTGATTATACTCTACAAACTTTGTCACAGAATGATATATTCTCTGATTGTTAACTTTGGTTTATTACGTTCAACGCCTTCTCTCCATTGGCCACCCTTAAGATATTGGAACATATTCGCTCGAAGTCTCTTTTCGCCAACTTTGGGACTGTTGCTATATGGGGTGTTAAGACAACATTTTTCAATTTGAGAATAGGATTATCTTTTGGAACAGGTTCTAGAAAATAAACGTCGAGACCTGCACCCGCTATGCTATTCTCCTCTAGCGCTTTACACAGGGCGTCTTCGTCGACAACTCCTCCTCGACTGCAATTTATCAGAAAAGCACTCTTCTTCATCAGGGACAATTCTCGAGTACTGATCATTTTCTCCGTCTCTTTTGTATGGGGCGCGTGTAACGTTAGGTAGTCTGCCTCTTTTAAGAGAGTCTCTAGAGGAACGTATGTAGCATCAAGCTTCTCCTCACAACTTTGGGGTAGTCTGTATGTGTCGTGGTATATGATCTTCATCCCAAATTTTTTAGCTCTTTCTGCAACAGCGAAACCTATTTCTCCAACACCGTTAATGCCTAAAACTTTCTCGTAGAGCACCTGGGGTGACATATTCATCCAATTAGTATTAGGTATGCTCTTCTCTGCTGTGGGTTTGGGCTCGATGTCTAGATTCTGATACTCTCCTAGGACGGTTGAGCTGTGACCTTGCAATATCTGTTTAGAGAGGACGAGCATCAACGTTATCGCGTGTTCAGCAACCGCGATAGCCATGACCATAGGCATTGCAGAAACCGGTATCCCCGCCTTGGTCGCGGCTTCGACGTCAACACGATTATGACATAACGCCCCGGCCCTCTGTATCAGCTTTAGGTTCTTACCCTTATCGATGACCCTCTTTGTCGCCTTAACGTGTCTGCCGATAACCGTGAAATCAGCCGTCGGTATTAGGCTTTCTAATTCGCCTTGTTCGCTGCATGGTAGCACCTCAAACATTTCAGATGGAAGTCTATCCAGAGCTTCTGGGAGATAATAGTGGCCCCAAACTACATTAAATTTCTTCATATTTATTTCCCCTTGGAGGTTCTCATAACACGTTCGCTAAAAAGCGGCAGAGATTTCAATCTTTC
>CAYFVN010000112.1:0-3173 GCA_964346575.1 uncultured Candidatus Bathyarchaeia archaeon | reverse complement strand
TGTCCTAGCCTCAGGAGTTAGTATTGTCTTGAGGACAGTCTGTTTCTGAGCATTAATCTGCTGCTGTATCTGAGCTCTCCTTTGCTCCTCCATCATGGATCGCTGAAGCTCAGCCAGTTTCCTCTGGCGTATCAGCTCAATCTCTTCATCCTCGCTCATGGCATCCCCTCTCTATGCGGATTAACCCAAGAGAGGCGCCTCTAACTTAAAATCTTTGCTCAAAGGACTTTGTCGCCACGACTCTTCCTACCTCTAAGGGGCATCCGCCTAACGTGGCCGCACTTCAAACACGTTACAACCAGCTTCGATCCATGCTCAGCGCGTATCCTAACCCTACATGTTGAACCAACTATCATAGGGCTTAGGCATTTCTTACATATTCTCAATTTAGCCTGAAGCGGAAGGCGAAGATTCACCCTCTTAGCTACATTCAACGAAATCTCTAAATACCGTTTGGCTAAATTAGGATCCTTTAGAAATATATTTTGGGAGAGGTTTAGGAGCTTCTCAACCCTTTCTCTAGCGATTTCTCGAATCTCTGCTTTGCTTACCAAATCACGCAGCCTCCAATTCCTCCCACCTATAAGAGTCGTTTTCACTGATATCTCGATCGACCAATATAAGGTTAGAATAATGAAAAAAGTATGAATCTTAAACTTATTTATACCAAAGCCTAAACAGCGTAGGTTATTCGTATATGGTAGATCATGCTTTGCCCGATCAAAGTATTAGCGAGCGCTATCCCCAATTCTGGAACACTGAACAAAATTAAATGCCGGCCCAACTTCTTCATTTTCATAGTGGTCAATGTGATGGGGTGATCATCTTCTACGCAAATATTTCTGAGATGATAGATCCCTCACAGTTTTTCGGAGGTGGTATGCCTAAGAAATATGTAATTGTAGGCGCTAAATCTATCAGTCTGAAGTGTTTCTGTAAACGGTATCCTTCCTTTATTCCTGGGCCTTTTGCGACTAAAGGAACACTGAGCGACCCTAGACCTAACGTGGCTGACGGAAGGCTTGAGCTGTGGTAACTTGTGTCCGGAGGAAGGGGGCCACCTCTAGCTTTTCCTAAATCGTCGGATACCGATTTAGCCCCCTTCAGAAATCGGAATGTTTTAAGATCTTCAGTTATTTCTGAGATGGGCGTGAATCCTGGTGCTGTCGCATAAACGATATCTCCAACCCTATCACCGCCAAGTCCAATAAGTTCTGACTCTTCTCTCCGAAGGACGATGGGAATCGCGACTCTCCCATGTGGATCTTTAATTCCACATAGAGTATTGATTATTTCATCACGGACCATCTCATACTCTTTTCCTTCCTCAACTATTCCATGTGGGTCTCTCCCTCTCAAGTTGACGTAAACGTAAGTGGTATTGTTGCGCATATCGGGGCAAGCTTTCGTCTTATTCCATAAAATCTGTATGCGTCCACCTGACTTCTTATACTTCAATAATCCAGCTTTTACGAGAGCGTTCCCCACCATCGCCGATCCGTATACGTATGGGATATGCCCATGGTCTGAGATCACGAGTATAAGAGTCTCCTCGTCCGCGCAAGTAGCGATTTTACCAACCATCTTATCGGCTATACCGTAGAACCGCTTAAAGTAGCCCCAGTACTTGGATGAATGTTCCTCCCTATACCATGGACTAATGGGGTCTATACCTCCCCAGAACATGTGTTGCGCATGGTTTGGCCCGTGCCACTGAAGCAGAAAAAGATCCCAATCATGATGAGATAAGAGATGTTTCGCAGCTTCGCCAAGCCAATTCGCCTGATACTCCATCTCCTCAAGGGATGTCTCATCATCTATCCAATGGTTATAGTTCGGAGTTGGGCCAATATGCTCTTGAAAGGGGCCTATCTCCTCCATTAATTTCTGAGCTATCGACTCGGGCCAAGTAAATCCGCTCGTCGGAAATATCTGGCTTCTATAGAGTCTAAACGAGCTTGCATCAGGATTTAATTCGATTAACTTGAATCTGAAAGTTCCTATGTAACGTTTTGCCGGAGGATGCTCGTAGACAATCTGATTTCCCTCGCGATGTCGAGAATATCTGGGGATAAGCGCCTCAAACTCTTCTCGAATCCAGCCGCTCCACTCTCCAACCGCGAGTTCAGCAACGGCTTTTCTTCTGCTCCTATCCAAAGATATGATAGCTCTATCGTATCCTTCGCCTTTGGAATCAATAATTAGTAGATAATAGTTAACTACGCTGCTTGAAACGCTCTTACTTTTAACTTCTATGGTGCCCTCAAGAGACGTTGAACCTTCTCTCGATACATCATTCCAATCATTAGCTTTTTTTAGGTTAATCTGTTTAACTAGCGGATATGATTTAATCGAATAGCATTGACATGGAGCGATCTCAAACGCATTTTGACCATACCAAGGAACACAGGAGCCTTCAACCTGAATCCCCCTTTTGATGGTAGGCGGAACACAGGCTACATATTTTAACAAGATAGGCGTCTTTCCATATCTTTCGGCGGCTTCCCACAGACGTTCAACCCTAATTGTAGTAGATAAAAAGCTCGAATGGATCTTATCTAGAGGTTCACCTTCAAAGTGAGTCCACATGCCCGTAACGCCGCTAGTACCTATAGTAGCTCCTGAATCTATGCTCACCCAATTCGCACCTGTATTGGTTGGAAGTCCCCCAAATCCTATCCCATATACGCCTTCATCCATAATTTTTTTTAGTATGGGAAGAGCTCCCATTTTCATCAACCGTTCTAAAATATTTGGCGTCGCAGAGTCTAAACCTACGAGTATTGCCTTTCTAACCATAATATCGAACCTACTTACATTATAGTAAAGTTTATTTTAAATTATTAATTGAACCGATATAATTCTTCCTCGGAATCTTCATTTGTAAGTTGTTTAATTGTTACCTATCTAACTCCTCAAGCGTATATACTTCTATTTTTTAAATTATAAAACGAGTTTGGTAAGCATTCGCGTTAGGCTCCTAAGACAATGTTTATTAAATCGAGGCCTTCATATCTTTACAAATTCAATACTCTGAGTTCGATGGAAATATGAAGAAAAACATAGTGTTAGTGACAATAGACGAGGTGAGGGCCGATCACCTCAGCTGCTATGGATACGATAGGATAAAGACTCCGAACATAGATAAACTTGCGGAGGATGGCGTATTATTC
>CAYFVN010000111.1:0-2693 GCA_964346575.1 uncultured Candidatus Bathyarchaeia archaeon | reverse complement strand
ACTGGCGGAACTGAGGAATAAAAGTACCCGTGATATTCTTAAAAACCTGGGTTTTTCAGTGGTCAAACTGCCATTCATCATTAGGAGGGTTAAAGCGGAGTTGAACAAGGAAATCGAATCTTTAAAGCCTACTGTAGATATCAAAGAGACGTTATTAAAACTAAAGGGAGATGGCTATAGATTGGGAGTTCTCACCTCTAATTCAAGAGACAATGTCGGTGAATTCCTGAAAAATAATAGATTGGATCTATTCGATTTCGTCTATTCGGTGAGCGACATCTTCGGTAAAAGTAGAGCATTGAACGAGGTTCTAAAGAGTCAGAGGATAAGGCCAGGTGAAGTAATTTATGTAGGAGACGAGACAAGAGATGTTGAAGCTGCCAGAAGAACCGGTATCGGCGTGGTTGCGGTGAGTTGGGGGATTAACTCAAAGCAGATATTGAGAGAACAGAATCCGGATTTTCTGATAGATAAACCGGAGGAACTGATCGAGATTCTGGTGCGTCCTAGAAAACCTGGGTCTTGAATACGCTAAACTACTTTGAGTTATTCAATTACACTCACAGGGATTGGATTGGGGCTTGTAAAAGCATTTTGATGTTGAATACGCATGAGGGGTATCCCATAGACTTACATCTAACCTCTTTACAGACGAACTTTTCCTTGAAGGTTATGGCGCAGACCCCTTGAATAGTCCCCGCAAGGAGGCCGCATATGGGGGTTCTGCTCGTGTAATCGCGGCATATGAAACAGTCTTCGATATCGACCATGTACTCGTCCTCATCTATCTTCTTTACCTTAGGCTTAATCCTGTACCCGTAATACATAGCTAAAGATATCAGCTTCGGAAGATGTTTGGAGTCGAATTTAATTCTGGGGTCTTCCTTAGTCTCTTTTATCGTCTCTAACGCGGTCAACCGGGCGGCCATCTCTTGGAAGTAGAGTTCGAGTTCAGAGAACTCCCCCATCAGGGATTTTTCAGGGAGCTGGGATGATATGAAGATGTCCGCAGACTGTCTTAACGTATCGTAGACCTTCAATGGGATCGTTTGGATTCTGCGTCTCAGCATTAACAGCGCGATTCGGGTAGGTAAAAGTAGGGCGACCCTATTCTTTAAACTAAGCTTATGCACATCTATCGGTCGAGGTGGAGGCCCAGCCTCCTCGTCTTCTTCAACCTTCAACGCACCCCTCACATTCCATTTTGCGAGCTTGTGTAGGATCTCATCTAACTTGTCTGGGAAGAGTATCGAGACGTCGATTATCCTTTTATCGTACAGTTGGGTGAGCAGCCATTTATCGTAGATGCCGGTTGGCTCTGACTCTCTTCCTCTATGGATTATTAGACGGTGCATATCCTTTCTAAAGTATTCGATCTTACCCTTTATGATCTCATCTCTTTCTTTGGGCAGTCGGGAGGTAAACTCGTCTCCCCATTTGACTAGGAGTTCTCCATCTCTAATCAAGAAGTGGAAATCTTCCAGGTGATATTCGGGTTTACACGACCCTACGATCTGGAAGGATAGGTACTTCTCCTCACTTTTTCCCAGAATTCGAATGAATATCGTGCCTGTAACCAATGCCTGAAGCTTCTTCTCGAAAGATGGAAACGAGCCCTTCGGAATCGGGAACAGCTCTACAGCCTTACTCTTGGATCCTCTCTCCTGCCATTTCTCGATCATCTTTAAAACACGGTCCTCCTCCTCCCTGATGATGATATGCGGCAGATAATCGTGAATGACGACTCCGCTCCCACTTATCTCCTTTCGATATCTTTCCACCTCGATGCTCAGTGCGGTGATACTGGTTAACTCGTCCAACATGATCCTCTTTGAGGTGAAAGGTGTATCCAAAGACTCGGTGGATATGTTGACGACCCCCATCTTGCCCATCGCATTCTTGAATAGCGCGTTTAAGAATATTGTAGACTCGAACCCTGTTTCGTCGAGAATTAATAGGGTGGACCCTTCCTCTATATCCGAGATGTAATCGAACACTTCGTGGCCCGTGAGGAGTCTTGCCATATGAAAGCGAGTAGGAAGGGAGCCAATATTAACGTACATGCTAAAAACATTAGTAGATACGCAAACTCAAACGCACGCTTCAGTAAAGTTTCTGCTAAGAATGGCCTTATTTTCATCTCTTAACGCACGCTAAGAACCTGTTTTCAGCTATTTGAGCGCTGCTCTAGTATTATAAGCATCACGAACGGATGATACAGATGATACAATATAATGTTTAAATAAGCATGGACGCACTATTTGATTGCGAGAGTGGATTAGATTCGTGGAATATATCAAATGTCATAATGATTCGAGGGGAGTTATTCCAGTCAAGAGCCTCCGTCGTCTCGATTTCGTCACGCTTAAGAGTTTTATGCTGAAGGGTTTGAGGAGGAGGTCTTGGATCCGCCTGAGCCAATGTGAGAGGGGCCTATACCGATGCGCCCTAGACCTAACGAGGGATCGAGGTGAGATAGTGAACGTGAACCTTATGGTGAGGCTCGTATCTATAGCGTTGAAGTTGATAGCCCCCATCGGTTTAAGGTTGAGGACCCTAGGTATAGCCGAGAGGGCTAGACTCCTCAAACTCTACGCGGATAGGGGCGTCTTCAGATGGGCGCCCAGGTTGAGGGATTGGCTCACCGACGACGAATACCTGTATCAGCTTGGTTTAAAGGTTCAGTCAGAGGG
>CAYFVN010000110.1:0-11410 GCA_964346575.1 uncultured Candidatus Bathyarchaeia archaeon | reverse complement strand
CAACCCCAAGATCGTGATACCCATGCACTACAAGACCGACAACTTGGCCAACGAGCTCCCGTTCTCCGATGAGAAAAACTTTGTCAGTAAATTCGGGAATGTTAGTGTGCCCGATAAATACTGTCTATCGATCGACAAGGATAACCTAATGGATGAGCTGAGAATAATCGTGCTAAACTATCACAGGGACTGAAAGGACGTACACGTTCGTTGTGATGCTTGTCATCTGGCGCGCGCGCAGGCACAGCTCTTCATGGAAATATATGATCATTTCAACGAACAAGAATTCAAAAACCAAGTGATAAACGTGAGATTTCATCAAAAATGGAGAGACTATGAAGACTGGTTACAGAAATATGGCGCGCGCCTAGCTGGGTGGCTGCGCGCACACGCGAGTATGCTAGTAAATTAGCTCGTTTTCAAATAGTATTCCACGAATTTTCTCCGCGGCCTCGTGGACCTGCTCCGCACTCTTCGCACCAGTTATCACGAGCCTACCCGAGGAGAACATCAGTATGACGACTTTAGGCTCCTTCATCCTGTAGACGGCGCCGGGGAACTGCTCGGGCTCGTACATTATGTTATCCAGAACCTCAGCAGTCTCCTCGAGGTCCACTTTTCCGTGAATGTCAGCGGAGGCGACGATGTTCTGGACGATTATATCTGGCACTCTCTTTATTATGAAGCCCGCTTCCTTGAGCTCCCGCACAACCTTCCTCACCGCGCTCCTGGCCTCCTTCTCCGACTTGGAACCGGTGCACACCATCTTCCCCGTCGTGAAGATCAGGGTGGCGGTCTTCGGGCGCTTGAGCCTGAAGACCAGCCCGGGGAACTTTTTCGGCCTGTACTCGACGTTTCTGAAGACCTTCATGATGGCAATTAGGTCGATCTCGGTCCCTAGGGACGCCGTAGCTACGACGTTCTGGATCTCAACATCGCACTGGCTATTTTTCTCACTCATTCATCTATACCTCTTTAACTTTGATTCGTCATCTTTCTCCTGTGTTTTCTCTTCTTCCATGAGCTGCCTGCGCGCGCGAGAGAGAAAAGTCCCTCGTCTCATAGTAAGTGTTAAAGTAACTGTGGCAAAAGGTATTAGCCGTCTTAGTACCCGGATCCTTGGAATGACCGCAAATCACCATATGTATCCGTGTATAGCTACGGTCTTCCATACTTACGAGAACATTAAACTTCGTCATCTGAACCTATCCTTGCGTGAGAAAAAACTTTCAGCTTATCATCTTCTCTTCGCCTTTCTCCTTCTCTTCCTCAATCGCTTTTTCTTACCTTTACGCGACATCTTCTTATGCCGAGGAACGGTCCTCATCCTCCCTTATTCGGGTATTGACTAGCCATGCAATGATAAGTAGGAACCCCAATGCGAGCATACTCCGCCCCTCCCTCGGCATCCGCTCCTCTACTCATTTTTCAGCACCGCTATGAGCTTTATCACGAAGCCCTTCACAGGCGCGAGGCGTATCCATTAGAGCTTGAAGCTCTTGCATGTCGCTCAATAGGATCTCTACCCTCTCAAAGGGTAACGCCGCCCGGTTAAACGGGGGCACGTACTGTGGATACTTACTCAGGATTCTACGGACCAGTTCAAGGCGGCTCTCTAAATCATCGTACTTCCGTAGCCAATCCCCCATATGAGCCTCAATGTATTTTTTCTCACGTTCCGTGTCCATATTCTAGTCTCCATTTTAACGACGTGTTCCAATAAATCATGAGAACAAGCGCGGCAGTCGTGCAGATGAATAGTGCAACTCTCATTAGAGCAGGCAACTCTTTCGATATGCACAGTCTCATGAGAAGAAACTGGATTGCATACATGATAATAGATAATCCAAAAGGCATCATTCCCTCACTTCTTCTCTGCTGTCATATCCACAGGAATGGCATTTGAAGTAGGGTTTCCCCGTTTGATGGTCGAACGTGGGATAGGTTATCCCATCACATTTAGGACATTCAGGATATTCCTTAGAAGTAATCATAAGCCTCTCACCCCCTTGAAAAAACGTGAGCGCACGATTCCAGTTCTCGAATGAATTATTTTATTAGGATTTATCATTTTTCCCTCACTTCCTTACCATCGCTATGCACTTGACAGGACATTCCTCCGAACAGATACCGCACCCTATGCAGTACCTGAGATCCACCTCCATATAGTCGTCATCCCGCACCGTTATAGTCCCCTCTGGGCAAAAGAAGTGGCAGAGCATGCACTTGGTGCACTTGCTGCGGTCAACCTCGGGCTTATCGACTCCCCAGTCGCCCGTCTCGTATTCTGTTGATGACTTGTACGGGACAGCTCCCTTTGGGAGTTCCCTCCATCCGGCCTTCTGCTCGTTCATTCAATCACGACCTCCCTGTAGGCACACACACGCGCGCGCGAAAGATTTTATATTTTTTTGAGTACGGAACTCGCGCACGTTATCCAACTCTACATTGCGCGTGCTCTCCGCCAGTGTCTTAGTTCGCGCGCGTATGTAAAGGTGAAGGGGTCCTATAATTCTTCAGGTTAATTGGACCTTTGTAGCTGTTGCGTATGACTGAATGGAGATATTAGGAGGTCCTTTCCCGTGAGCGGATTCTCCTCCTCGGAGCGAAGAAATTGCACGCCGCCCTACTCTTCTCCAGCACTTTCCCGAGTTTGGCGCAGTAGAACGTCTTCCTAGAATACTTTCTGCATTCCTCGCAGGTCCTCTTCCTCGAATAGCCACGGAAACCCCCGCCCCTGTTGCTCCGGCCTCGTGCCCTGCCTGTTCCTCGCATCTCGTCGCCCTCCAAGGATTATGCCAGTGCCAGTTGCCGTACCCTCTCATAGAGGACAACGGCCGCGGCCGCGCCCACGTTGAGGGATGTGATGCCGCCCCGCATGGGGATCCTGATGACGGAGTCGCATCTATTTAAGAGGGAATCGTTTATCCCCCGGTCTTCGCCGCCCAGGACGAGGGCGACGGATCCAGTGAGCCTCTCCCGATAGTAGTCGGTGGCCCCTGTAGGGTCGACCGCCACGAGTTTTACCCCTTCCTGTTTCAGGAGCTTCGCTGCCTGGAAGAGGTTGTCCCTGATGATTGGTACGTGGAGTCCGCCCCCCATTGAGGCCCGAAGGACGGCGGGAGTGAGCCCCACGCTCCCTTTCTTGGGGATCACCACGGCGTCGACCCCCGTGGCCTCCGCAGTCCTAAGTATGGAGCCGAGGTTCATGGGGTCGTAGAGCCTGTCGATGAGGATAAGGGTGACATCTTCCTGGATCCGGGCGAGGATCCCTTTGAGGGTGGAGGCTTTCGGGGGCTGAATTAAGGCGATGACCCCCTGGTGGCGCCCGGACTCGGAGATCGTGTCGAGGCGCTTCTTCGTAACGTACTCTACCTGGACTCCCCGCTCCCCGGCGAGGCGCAGGATCTCCACAATCTTGGCTTGGTCCTCGATCCCCCTCGCCAAAAGGACCCTCTCCGGCCTCATAGTCTTCAGGGTCTCATGGACGGGGTTCCGTCCCTCCACTTGGATCATGGGCGCCTCTCGGGGAGGCATTGGTCCACTGGTTTTTATGGGTGTCTGATCTGACCGCGCGCGAGATGATCGAAGCTCCAGAGAAGCCGATTAGATTTTTCTGGGAGAATTTGTTCGCGGGCGGGCTATGCGAATCCATCACCAATATAATCTAGGAGCTCATTGACTTTTGTCTTCACAAGTTTAAGGAGCTTTTCTGTGATGATAAGCTCTTTAACAGCTCTTTCAAACAGGTCTTCATCTATTACCCTAACATCGCCCCCTGGCCAGAGGCATATGTCAACCTCTAGGTCTACGTATCTTGTTTTCGAGGAGTACAGCTCCACTGGGGTGTTGAGGTTTATGTAAGCCCCCTTGAACCGCCCACCTTTAGAGAAGTACTTGGTCACCGTATAATATTCGCCCAACTTCGCCTCGGTCACGGCGCAATCACCGGACTCTTTCTCTACTCCCAGCCCATCATAGACGCCTTCGCTCCTCATCTCTCTCGTATACCTAACCAGAGACTCATTAAAAGTCTCGATAACGGCTTTCCCTAGGCTTAGGATTTCGCCGCTGAGTTTGACATGTTCTATACCTATCTTGGAGCCTTCGAAAGGGAAGTAAGGTACGAGTGTTCTTCTCAGGAGTTCCTCCACCTCCTCTGCGGGGCGCCCTCCCAAAAGGAGTCTCTCGGCCATATCCGCCGCTGATGAGACCTCGCCTCCGCAGGCTTTGTAGAAGTGGTGCATCTGAACTGTGGGGGCGACAGTTCTACGATGCTCGTCGAGCTTCATCTTCGAGGCCCATGGAAATTCCACATCCAGACAACTGTCAACCCTCCTCCTCAAGATCACGTCCACAAGTTCCTCCCTCAGGATAGAGCGGAAGGCATCGATGACTTCGACGCCCCCGATAGCCTCGACGCCTTGTCGGTCGTAACGATCTCGAATAATCAGGTCTGACTCCCTTTCTACGGCCTCTAACCCAAATCGCTCTACAATCTCTTCCGAGGGTTGAACAATCTCATAATTGTGGTCTAGAAGAAGCTTCGTTAGGGCTGTGGTGTAGATCCCACGGATCTTCACCCTTAACCCATCTCGTGACATCGAGCGAACCTCAGCCCTTCTCTACCCTGTATAGGCGGCCAGCCTTTTCAACGTGGAACTTGGTTCCAAGGATCTTCTCTGTTAGCCATATGTTCGTATCCAGATGTTCTGTCAGGTCCCTGACTGTGTAGGTGGACTCTCCCTTGGCCAATCCGACGTAGGGGACGACCATATCAGCGAGGTGTATGTCTGCGGTGGGCCTAGCGTTGAACTCCATGAAGAGTTTCTCGGCTGCCTCTCGACCCACCACCTCGCTTGGCTTACGCAGCTCCCCAATAGCGTCTCCGCCGAGCAGAACCCCTGAGTTGGTCTCCGCCCAGAGGACGAGGGAACTCCCCTTCTGAAGAGGATTGGAGGTATCGTATAGCACATCGATCTCGGCCTTAATCCCTCGGGCCTTCAGGTATTTCCGGGCGGCCTCTGCTTGCCTCTCCGCCACTCGTCTCTCCTTGAGGAAGGTACATACTGAGAGGCCGTGTATCTCCTTGATCTCACCGAACTCGGGTAGCCGTAGAGGCTTCAATCTGCCAGAGGGGTTGACCTGGAGGTGGATCTCTCCCATCCCTTTTGGGTAATATCCGTAGGCTTCTATTCTCAGTGAGGCTTCTACACCCATCTTCCTCAGTGTCGGCAGGAGAATATGCCTTAGGTAGTTTATGGTCGGCGCATGTCTCACGTCGGTTCCACCCTTAGATATCTTGAGGCTAACGTTTCTCTTGGCATATAGACATATGGGGAGAACCGTGAGGATGAGCATGGGTATGCTTCCAGCTGTCCCTATCTCTGCTTTTACTGCTCCACTTCTGATATTGCCTGGATTGAACCAGATCTCCTCTGATCCCAGTTCTGCTCCCTTCACCACGGCCTCTGATAGCCGGGCCGCTGTCAACACTGCCTCTAAATGCTGAGGACGCAATCCAGGAGAAGTGCGCCTCTTCCTGATGTTGTATATATAGAGCTCCTCTTTGAGGATGGCTGCAAGGGCCACTGAGATACGGAGTATCGTGCCGCTACCGCTCTTCTCACTCCCATCAACTTCGAGCATGATTAAACCCCTGATAATCGGTTCACGGTTTTATACGGAACTCTTTTGATAGGTATTTCTCTATAATTGATCAAAGTCAATCTGGTTTAGTGATGTATCTACGTCTACGCTTGTTCACGCGCACAAACTGAATAACCGATATTACTGGAATTAAGGATATAACATTAGAAATCAGTAGATATCTTTAACCAACGACCTGGTTAAGAACTTTTAATCTAATCCGATCAACCCATTATCTTTGCGTTGATGGCTTTGCGCGCGCGCAATTTAAAAATGTTCGGGGTATGCAAAATAAAGCTGATATCTTAACAAAAAAGTATTTGTAAAACTTTTGTGACTGTAGTTGTGACAAGAATGAAAAAGCGCGCGCCGGTCTTGTTACCTTGAATAAAGAGATAGTTAATTCAATAAAGGCATCAATTACTGACTTAGATCTTCAATCAGGAAACACATAGTTCCTTCGCGCGCGCATTAGTACCAATAGTCTCAGTAACGTTGCGCGGGCGTGTTCATAACTAAAATCGTCGCGTTTAACGAATGGCATGAGGTTACGAAGAGGCTTCATCTAACTCGTTAAACTCGGCTTCGCTCATGACCCAATCCAATGCCCCAACGTTCTCCAGGGCGTGATCCACTTTTGTGGCACCTGGGATAGGAATCACTATGTCATCCCTATGAAGTAGCCAATTAATAGCTACCTGACTAACACTCCCTCCATGGTCCTCAGCGATTGATTGAATAACAGTCTCCAGATTAGACTCACTTTTAGATCCAACTACAGCCCTTGAAGAGCTACCAGCCATCACCACTGAAGTGAGCTGTCCCCTCCCAAGAGGACGATAAGCTACAAGAGAAACATCGAGATCTTTACAAGCCTCAAGTACACCGTTTGTCTCAGTCCCCCGATTCAGCAGGCTATACTCAACCTGATTCGCTGCCAGCTTCATGCCGTGTCTATCAAGTTGAGCCGCGGATCTCCTCATCTGCTCAGCATCAAAGTTACTAACACCAACCGCACGTATCTTCTCCGAATTCCAAGCCTCCGCCATATAATCCATGAGGTCCTCAATACTCTGAGCAGAAGGAGGCATGTGTATATAGTAAAGATCCAGAGTCTCCACTCCCAACCGTCTTAACGATCCATCCAGAGCATCCAAGAAATCACTCTCAGTACGACGGCTAGAGGAGGGCCTATATTTACTCGCTATTATCGATTGTCTCCCATCTCGTTTGTAGCAGGCTCCAAGGAGACGCTCAGACTTCCCACCAGTGTATGTCTCAGCTGTGTCAAAGAAGTTAACGCCCTTATCTAGTAACGACTTGTATACTTGGAAGACGGGCTCATCATTCTCCCCAAACGCCCACCGGTTTGTCCCGGTGCCAATCCGTGAAACCCTAATATCAGTGGGGCCAAGTAAAATAGATCGGCTCAAAACAGAGTTAAGATGCACCATATGATTATCCTGCGTGCGCGGTTAATTATTCATGCCCTAAAGACCTCTTTGTTCTCTTTCATTACCGCGAGTGCAATAGTATAACCTTGTTAAGCCCATGTGAGCAACCACAGGGCACATACCACAAGTACAGCCCTTCTCTTCTCCGATTATCGAACTCTTATCCATACCACAGAATAGTAATTCGGTCTCCCCTGTATCAATATATGATGGACATGATCTACAGATGCACATACTTTTCGATCTTTCTAGTTGCTCAACGCGTTTTTCTTCTGGCATTGCCATAAAGTTCTCCATCATTTGTTCCCATTTATCCAAACTTGATTCACCGTGGTATTTTTTTGGATTGCGACTAATAAACAGTGACTTTCAACGCGCGCGCGTGCATGGTTGGATAACAGAGTGGTAGTACTGCCACCATATTATCGTATATACGCCATATATAGCGCGCGCCTTGCATCTCTCGCGCGCGCATGCGAGGATAAATGCTATGTATATGTAAATGTTCACAATAATTAAAAATGTCTGAGGAAAAAATCGAGAACGCAATCCGCGAAATGGTTGGTGCCCTTGAGAAAAACGACGTGGATAGGGCTGTATCCTTCTTTGCTGATGACGCCGTATGGCACGCACCCGAAGGTGAATACAAAGGAAAGAAAGAGATAAAGCGATATGTTACCTGGTTGATCTCGCCTGAACGTGTAAATGATGTAAAATTCAACGACACAGGTATTGGAATCGTAGTGAAGGACGATAAAGCTGTTTACGAGCATATCTGGGAATCCACCTACGAAGGAGCCCCAATACAGGAACCGTGTGTATGTGTCTACGAGTTCAGCGACGGTAAATGCGTATACCACAGGTCAATTTATGATAGGATCTCGGGTGCTCAACAGGGAGTTTCGGGCTTCATCGAGACCAGAATAATAAAGGCTGTAATAGATCAAATAGAAAGAGGATTACGATAACGCGCGCGCGATGCTAGAGAGTTACTCTTGGAACCCAGACCATCCTCTCACCCCGAAGATACTTCGCTAGCAGTAGGGCGCGCGCGGATGAAGAAACCATTCAGCATGCCATAAACCAGTGTCCTTCACAGGCAATATTTTGGGTAGAAGACGAAGAATAGATATTTATTTTATCCTTTAACACACGCTCAATAATTTGTGCATGGAGGCCCATTTTTGTGTGGTGAGAGATTCGAATATTTAGAACACACTGCCGATGTCTACATCGCCGCATATGGGGATTCGTTGGAGCAAGCCTTCGAGAACGCCGCACTAGCCTCAACTGAAGTCATGACAGACGCTGAAAAGGTAGAACCCAGTTTAGAAGAAACCGTGGAGATAGAGGCCCACGACCTAGAGGCACTCTTATACAACTGGATTGAGGAGTTGATAATCCGGCTTGATGCCAATGGCGTCCTATACTCAAGATTCAAAATCAATTTAATAGAGCAAACCAAGGAGGGATTCCGGTTAGGGGCAAAAATATGGGGAGAGAAATTCAACCCAGAGAAACATCCACAAAAGCTAGGGATAAAGGCTGTAACCTACCATCAAATGGAGATAGATGAACAGCCGGGATGTGTCACAGTAAAGTTCATCTTAGATGTTTAACTGTATAACGTAGTGCCGTATCTTATCAGGCTATGTTTAACCGTTTATAACGCTCCATTCCTTTCATTTATTTGATATTATATGAGTAGGGTCGGGATGAATGTACCATTAGAGAAGATCAACGAATACACGTGGCAGATACCTGTCAGCTACAAGGAGGGTATGCGAGTTCCAGGCAGAGTCTATGCTGATGAGAGACTTCTAAAAAAAATGAGGAGCGACAGAACTCTTGACCAGTGTGCCAACGTAGCCCACCTAAAGGGAATATACAAATACGCCATAACACTGCCTGACGGCCACGAAGGATATGGCTTTCCGATTGGAGGGGTGGCAGCCACCGACTATGATGAGGGCGTAGTCAGCCCTGGAGGCGTGGGCTATGACATAAACTGCGGTGTACGACTTTTAACGACTAACCTAGAAGAGAGCGATGTGCGACCTAAGCTTGAGGCTCTGGCTGAGACCTTATTCGACAACGTGCCATCTGGCCTCGGGAGCAGCCGCAAGAAGTTCAGGTTATCCAGGTCAGAGCTTGATAACATGGTAAGCCTGGGAGTTCCCTGGCTGATTGATAGAGGGATGGGGAGGCCCGAGGACGCTGAGCACTGCGAGGAGGAGGGATGCATGAAAGGAGCCAATCCGGATAAGCTGTCTGACAGGGCAAGACAGAGGGGACTGGCTCAGGTGGGGACTTTAGGCTCTGGAAACCACTTTCTAGAGATACAGACTGTGGGCGATATATTCGATGAAAGGACTGCTAAGGTCTTTGGCATCACACACGTCGGCCAGGTTACCGTAATGATCCACACCGGCTCAAGGGGTTTCGGTCATCAGGTGTGCTCGGATTACCTTAGGATAATGGAGAGAGCAATGTCCAAGTACGATATAATTCTTCCAGACAGGGAGCTTGCCTGTGCTCCTGGGAATAGTAGGGAGGCGCAGGATTACTACCAGGCCATGGCTTGCGCAGTAAACTATGCCTTCTCCAACAGGCAGGCGATAACTCATTGGGTGAGGGAGAGCTTTGAACAGGTCTTAAAGAGACCTGCGGAGGAGTTCGGCTTGAGTCTCGTCTACGATGTTGCTCATAACATTGTGAAACAAGAGGAACATCAAATAGACGGTGGAAGGAGGAAGGTCTGGATCCATCGGAAGGGAGCCACCAGAGCTTTCGGACCGGGACAGGATGAAATACCAGTGGATTATAGGTCAACGGGGCAGCCCGTGTTCATACCCGGGACTATGGGGACCAGCTCATGGGTCCTTGTAGGTAGAAAAGATGCGATGGAGCTTACGTTTGGTTCTACACCCCATGGTGCGGGCAGGGTCCTGAGTCGCTCAGCAGCTAAGAGACAATTCTGGGGAGGAGACGTAAAAAAGCAGTTGGAGCAGAGGGGTATGGCTGTGAGGGTAGCCAGCCAGGCGGTGCTCGCTGAGGAGGCTTCTGGAGCTTACAAGGACGTGGATAAAGTAGTTGATGTAACCCAGAAACTTGGCATAGGCAGTATGGTAGCTCAACTCATACCCTTAGCGGTAGTAAAGGGATAAACGAGCGCGCGCCTCGCGTGTTTAAAAAAGGGGAATTTTTTTTAAGAAAATGATGAGTTTAAACATTTAAATTTCGCCATAAAAAACCGGGTGCCATGGAGTTTGACACGAAACGAGAAGGATTTCGGACCATTCTCAAAGCATTCTGGGCACTCCTCATGGAGGACTCCTGGGGCCTCGACGAAAAGAGTATCTTCGGGCCGAACCCAGGACAAGTTCACAAGCACCATCGGGACGACTCTGAGAAGTACGGGGCCTTAGTAACATTCTTACTGAACGACTTGGTAGACGAGGGCGTCCTGGAGTGCGAAGAGGGGATGGGGAGGGGAGGATATCACAGAATTTTTCACCTGCGTTCGCGGAACCTGAATTACAAGCCACAGGAAAAGGCACTTTCGGTATCGTGCCGAACCCGCGCGGCATTTCACTCTATCTCAGGAAGGAGGAGGATTGTCAGGCTTCATGCCTAGGCTCGTGAGCCTCTTGAGGGACCGGAATTTCATCCTGTCTCTGGCGTTGGCGCTCGGCTTCCTCCTGGGCGAGGGCGCCCTCTGGACCGAAAGGCTGGTTCTTCCGGTGCTGGCCTTCGTGATGATGCTCTCGACGACGAGCGTCACGGGGGGCCTTTTTCGTTCTCCGCGTAGGCTGCTGGCTCCGCTTCTGGCCGGTCTCATGATGAACTACGTCGTGCTCGGGGGCCTCATCCTGCTCCTGAGCGGTCTGCTCGTCCTCGAAGAACATCTCAGGATCGGGTTCGTCGTCCTTGCGGCAGTTCCTCCGGCGGTGGGAGTGATCCCCTTCACGAGCTTCCTGGACGGGGACGTGGAGTTCTCCCTCGTGGGAACTCTGTCCTGCTACCTCGGGGCCTTCGTCGCCACGCCACTGATACTCTTCTCGCTCCTGGGGTTGAGCGCCGGGTTCCAGGTCAAGCTGTTCACCACCCTGGTCCAGCTGATAATCGTGCCGCTGGCCCTCTCCCGCGTCTTGGTCTACACCGGTGTGGCCTCGCGGATCGAGCCGGTGAGGGGGACCCTCATAAACTGGAGCTTCTTCCTGGTCGTCTACACTGTGGTGGGGCTGAACCGGGGGGTCTTCCTCAGCCGGCCGTCGTCCCTGATTCCGGGGGCGGCGATCACGGCG
>CAYFVN010000109.1:0-6420 GCA_964346575.1 uncultured Candidatus Bathyarchaeia archaeon | reverse complement strand
GGTGTTAGATCGATAACACACCACTTCTGGTAAGGATCAGACTCTGACATAAACGAAATTATATTAGAAAACAAGTTTTCATACTAATGTTAAATTTAGTCTGTGGTGAATAAGAATTGAAGCTCCATGGTAAGGCTGCCATTATCACTGGTGGGGGAAGGGGGATCGGGAGGGCTATCGCGTTGGAGTTTGCAAAAGAGGGCGCTGACGTCTCTTTGGCGGCTCGTTCCACCGAAAGGATGGAAGAAGTAGCTGATAAAGTTAGGTCGATTGGAAGAAAGGCCCTAGTAAATACCACCGATGTAACGCAGATTGAAGACGTGGAGGAGATGGTTGAACGTACATTCGAAGATTTCGGGAGAATAGACATTCTCATAAATAACTCTGGTATCGCCGGGCCAACGGCTTACCTCCATGAAATAACTCCTGGAGAATGGGATCAGACTTTCGATGTGAATCTTAAAGGGGTTTTTCTATGCTGTAGATCCGTTGTTCCGATAATGATAAGGCAAGAAGGGGGGAAGATCATAAATATCGCTTCAATGACCGGTAAACGACCACTTCCTATGAGGACACCCTACTGCGCGACCAAGATGGGGTTGATCGGGTTCACTAGGAGTCTAGCATCTGAACTAGGAAAATATAAGATTAATGTTAACGCCATATGTCCTGGCGCCGTAGAGGGTCCTCGAATCGAGATGGTAATTAAGGATTCGGCTAGGGCCGAGGGAGTACCCGAAGAAGAGGTTAGGAACCGATTCACATCTGCGTCACCACTGGGATGCATGGTCTCCTACGATGACGTAGCGAAATTAGCGGTCTTCCTTGCGTCTGACGACTCCAATAGATTGACAGGCCAAGACGTCAACGTCTCCGCCGGCGTCGTTATGTATTAAAATCATAGACCTTTGCAAGCGTGAACCGAAGCCTTTTCAAGATCGATATTACACCGGACAGTCGTCAGAAAATAGAGAAATCGAAATCGATCGAGTCGAAAAAGAATACTATATTATGTTACCGCATAGTTAAGGGGAAATCCCAATAGCGCCCCCTAACGCCAGAAGGGTTTTCTAGGATGCTTAATTACAATAAAAATTACTATCAACGCTATGGCGGCGGCTACGCCTATTCCGACTAACACCATCTCGAAGGTTATTTGTGTAGGAACCTGAACATTTATCGTATGGATTAATTTTTCCTTCCCTTGGGTGCTTCCCAGCTCCTTGGTTAATGGTAGACCTACCAGCTGAGCCAGCTTTTTCATTATCGGCCCAGCGGCCGGGTCGCTGTAAACCTCTTCCGCGAGATCCATCTTTAACAGTAACCTCAAAGCCACGGTATACGAAACCTCTATTTTCTCATCTGCTTTGGCTGTACTTCTTATCTTTAAGGTTTGGTCGCTAGCCTCGTTGAACCACGTTGACAGGCTTGAGGGACTAGCCGTAGCACCTCCCTTAACCACGGTATCAATGTTCAGATCGCAGGATAGGATCAGCTTGGTACGGTCTTGGGCCGCTGAGGCCAAGTTTTCAGCCGCGTCACGGGGCAGCTTCAGCTGATCCTCCAGTATTGTGGTCAAGATCGAGGTTGTGATCGGACCTAAAGCCGACAAGTCTATCTCGTAGGGTTTAACTGTAGCCTGTTCGATGGCGTCATCTATGTTGAAGGTTTTATCCGTCATCTGCATGTACGCGCCTCCTGAAGGCGTTACTTCAAGGATGAGTTGGAAATCCTCTCCGGGCTTCGCTTTGTCGGGTAACCCATCCACGGAGAGGCTTACAGGTATAAGGACTTTGAAGGGTATCGAAGTCTCCCCTATCTCAACCGATCGCTCCCACTCGAAGTTCGTGGTTACAGTTCTGGTCGACTTAGCTTGAACGACGCCCCCGGCTAGAAGCATAAGCATCAGCATAGCCAATCCGAGGAGCTCTACTCTTCTTGTGGGCTGCAAGGTCCATCATCGGGATTCCGATCGTTGATAAGGAGAATTAGTCACGTGCATTCTAAATTATGTTTTTTTACTTCTTCCAGTTCATAATCCCTCCATCCAGACCTTCGAGTAGACTAAACCTCGGTGAGGATTATACGCCGTAGAATAATCACGACACGTTTACTCCTTATATCGAGACCCTCGGTTTAGACTCTCGGCAAGCGCCAATATGTTAAATAAGTAATCTTCCTAAAATTACGTGAAAATCGGATTTGGATCTAAGCTCTTCAAAGCCGGGAAAAGTCTTCACATACTTTGAGAGTGTGGTATAGGATATGGTTGGAGTGGCCATCAGGGGTATCTATGCCACGGCCCTCACCAGGCTGTTAATGGACAACGGCTTCAGAGTGGTTCAACCCTCCACCGTAGTCCGTCACAGGATTGGATTGAAGTTTAAATTTGATCCCAGGTCCGTCTTCATATGCGATAGAAAAGATCGACAGGCCGTAAAGGTTCAGGGCTCGGCTCCTCGAGTGGATGAGGTTTTAGAGACTTTTCGAAGGGTCTTACCCGATGTTATAGTCAGAGATAAGCTTCAATTCGATCTGGACGATACGGCTGGGAAGTTCGCTTTAACGCCGGGCTTCACTTCCTTCGACGTGGAGTTCCCAGGGGCTTCAAAAATTTTTCTGGACAACGTTCGTAACATGGTTAAACCTACTCTGTTAGGGCATCACCAGTTGAAAGTTGTAAATCCTAGGAGGGTGGACGAGGCGGAGGCTCTAATAAACGGATCAGGGGAGACTCTTAGCGAGATAAGCCGCGAGGTTAAGGAGGAGCTTATTTACGCGCGCTTGGTTGAAGGGCGCAAGATCGGTTTTGAACATGTAAAGCCTGACGGCCAGTTTTTAAACCTCCGTCCGGGAAGTATACGAAGTTTCAAGGAGGGAAGTTTGACCCTGCTTAGGAAGGGATTTAAACCTGGTGGCTCGTATGATGGAGTCGCTGTCCCAAGGGAAGAAGGGGATTACGCCGTCACCGAGATAGTCGAGGGAGCATGGTTTATGAAGCACTCGTATTACAACCGTGAAGGCGTCTTGAAATGCGAATACTATAATGTGAACACTCCAGTAGAAATCTACCCTAGCATGGTGAGATACGTAGATTTGGAGGTTGACGTAGTACGGCGATGTGAACGGCGGTTCAAGATAGTAGATTTGGTTAGACTCGACTCAGCGACAACTGAAGAATACATCTCTGAAAGCTTAGCACGGAAGGCGAAGGAGATAGCCGAATACATTGCGAGAGGGGCTATCCGGGAGAATCTCGGATATGAAGAACAGAGGAGATATTGGCGATTCAGGTAGACCAGAGGAGTTTTAGGCCGGATTCATGATTGTCGTACTCCAAGATAGAAGCTACTTTCTAACCCGGAAAGAAGTAAGGGAGTGAAGATCTCGGAGGGGGCGCGTACGTTTCCTTTCTCCCTCTCCTTCGCTTCTCATCCGATTTCTCCTTAGTCCTCTTTATCTTTAACGCGTCACCCTCTATAAGTATCCTGTAGTCTCTATAGCCTGATCTGTGGAGAAATTTCTTTAGAGATTCCTTGACCGTTCGAGGCCTTGCATCGACTTCAACTTCAACGGTGATTCTCCTACCGGAGTTAATCTTACATTTGAACCGCTTCTCTAAGAATCTCAGTAGACTTTGCGCATCCACACCTTTGTCGAACTCAACTGTTAACATCAAATCTAAGTTAACAACTGCATAGATGTCTTATTTGATTTACTATTCCGATCGAGCAAACTTTTGGTGCGCGCTAGATCAGGATTATACACTTAGCAGTTGGGCGTGTGCCTCGTTAATTGGGTTTGGTTAGCCTAGCTTCTGCAGGGCGTTTAACCTCTTCACGATATTCGGATGTGATGACAGCAGCTCCAACACCCTGTCCAGCGTCGACACCTTCCTCGACATGACCTCCCTGACCAACCTCCGGTCGGCTCCAAACCTTCTAGCCTGGGCTATCTCCGTAATATCCTTCTCAGCCCTATCGGGGTCGTCTATGAATAATGTCTTAAAGCTGCTTAATCCTCTCGAAGCCGGCTTCCTCCGTTTGCGCTTAGCCTTGACGCTTGACGATACTATCTTGGCCAAGGCCTCGGAGAGTTTTCTAGGGCCATCATCGACGATCCTTGCACTATGTTGATCCGCATAGTACTCGCGAAGGCGGCTTAAATTTAGGACGAACAGGGTCAGTATCCAGTAAATGGCCATGGAGGCCAAACCTATCAGGATGGTTGCGGCTCCCCCCTCCCTCCTCTTTCCTCCTCCAAACCAGGCCGACATCATCATTGAATACCCTACGAAGTAGAATATGGCCGGAAGTACGGAGGCGAACATCATGATCTGGACGTCTTTATGCTTGAGGTGGCCGAGTTCGTGGCCTATAACCGCCTCCACCTCCTCTTCCTCGAGCTCATCCAGCAATCCCTTCGTAACCGCTACCCTGCTGCCCGATATAGGTGAGCCATAGGCGAAGGCGTTCGGAATGGGAATGTTTGCTAACATCACTTTAGGCATCTTCAAGCGCGTCTTAGAGCTTAACCTCTCAACCATACCGTATAGCTTAGGGTTTTCAGACCTTGAAACCTCACGCACCTTATACAAGGCCCCGATCAGGTGGGGTGCTAGGAGCCATTGGATCAGATTGAACGCCACCGCGATGGACGCTACGGTAATCAGGTTAAAGACACCCATTAAACTTATGATGATGGTGAACGCCAAGGTAGAGGCGGCGATGATAAATGCTAAGGTTCCAACCATCGATAAACGGAGCTTAAAGAGGCTCATATATGCATCATATGTTTTTAGTGTTAAAAATGATATAAATTTAACGTATAGCTAACTCATCCCTTTGAACACGGATACCAAAAAATAGAATAGTCACCAAATCGGTATGAATAAAAGTGAAAACGTGCCGAGGAGATGAACATTAAATGGCTGTTAAGAGTGTGGGAGAAAAATATAGATGCAATGTGTGCGGCAACGAGGTGACTGTGACGAAAGTGGGTGGCGGCATCCTCGTCTGCTGTGGAGAGGAAATGGAACTAATAGGTTGAGATTACCTAGAAGAAGCGGCGCTACGGGCTTCTTAGAGTTGTATGCTTGCTATGGCTATTCTCTCCGATGAATTCAGACAGCAATGGAATGTCAACTTATCTCAATAGTATTCGCGAATCACCAAGTACTTATCTCTTCGGAACTTCCAGATAGTATTTCAAATTAATTTAATATTCTCTGATATACTTTAATTGCACGTCCAGTATGAAATAGATTAAGGATAAAATTTTGGAGAGTTTTCATGAAGGGTCTTAGGGGTAAAAACGTCCTGGTAACAGGCGGGAGTTCCGGAATTGGTCAAGCGGTAGCCGTGAGGTTTGCCCATGAAGGAGCCAACGTAGCGATCAACTATAGGAAGAGCCGTGAAGAAGCCGAGGAAACCATCGACGAACCGTCTCCTCTTCACGGCTGTGAGTATAGAATTTGAGAGCGGCGATCGCATGGACCGGAGGTTGAACGATCCCCGAAGTGAGTTTATCAGGAGGGGAATGGCCTTTTGTCCTCCAATATTCAGGGCTAGGAAAGTATCCTTTTGCATGAGGATCAAATATTATGTGTGGAAGGAGGCCGTTCTTCCATTGACCCGATAGGATATTATCTAACTCGCTCCGAGCCTTCTCCAATGTATAGTGAGTGTACCCTACTGCTATGAAAGCAGAATCCCAGCTCCACTGATGCGGGTACAGACCCTTCGCAGGAATCGTGTAGCGGCCCTTCCAGTTGGAGGATAAGACATTTCGAGCTCAATCATCTAAATTTTCGGTTTCATCTTTCAAAAAGATCACCTGTTACTTATGATTGTCATAAATTTTCATTTTGAATATTCTTTAGAGCGTTATTCTATAAGTTACACATTTATTGGGAGTTAAAAAGGATCTCTTATATTAAGTGAGTATTTTTAACTGCAGCGAGCGACTTGTATTTCTTCCCATACTCTTTGCTATGTTTGCCGATCGAAAGTTACAGAGTTTATTTTAAGACGGAAGCTACTTTATTCATGAAAAATCGTAGGGCATTAAGATCTCGAGAAGGGGGGATGTACGGTACAAAGTATTTAACGCCCAGGTCGATTATTCTCTGAATTTTCTCGACACATTGCTCCGGTGTTCCCGCTATTATCCTATCGTTAAAAAAGTTATTAAAACTCAGTTCAGCAATTATCGGATTAAGCGTGTTATCCTTAAACTCCAAAGCTCTTCGTTTTACTTCCTGTTCCGTCTTTCCGACTATAGCGATTCCGTGCCAAGTCTTCTCTATGGCTTCAAAATTTCTCCCCATTTTCAAGCAGTGTCTTTTCAATACGTTGAGTCGTTGACGGATTTCCTTGGTAGAGCTTGACACAAAATTCCAGTAATCGGCGTGTTGAGCTA
>CAYFVN010000108.1:0-2617 GCA_964346575.1 uncultured Candidatus Bathyarchaeia archaeon | reverse complement strand
GCAATAATGTGTTTCGCAACCGTTTCAAGCTTAGTCATGGCTTTTGCTCATTATGGCTATATATTAATCGCGGGCCTGTTTACCTTTGCCTTTATGGTAATCGCGTACTTTCCAGTGACGTTAGCGTTAATCTCAGACCATACTTCACCCATCCAAAGAAGCTCAGTGGTAGGCGTTGTGATATCTATCAGCAACTTTCTTGCCTTCCCCGCTCCTGGATTGGTGGGACATCTAGCGGATAATTACAGCTTTCAAGTCGGCTTTACCTTCCCCGTAATAATGATAGTAGGGGGTAGTATAGCTGTTCTCTATCTACGGACGAAACTTAAAAAGAGTTGAAATTAATCCGGGTGCATTGGAAATCCACGAAAGGAATATGCGATATTCTCATCATATTCGCAGAGTATCAAGAGAGATCTCCCCCAGCGTATTTAATCCACCCATTTTTCGCTGGGAAGGTTGAGTGTGCGTTAAAAAGTATTAAGTATATAGGATTCGCTATAGCAGATGGAAAGCTATGAAGAGGAAATTAATTTTATTCGATATTGATGGCATCCTGACCATTACCGTCTCTTCTTCTTATGATTATTGGCACGAGGTCTTGAAGAAGCATTACGGAATTGACGTTTCACGAAACGATCTGTATATGGAAGGTAAGACCGATAGAGAGATCCTAAAGGAATTTTTAGAATTAGCAGGAATAAAAAATTCTTTTTCAGATAAGAGATTCGTAGAAACATTGAATGACATTGGCGTCATATTTAGAGAAGCCGTTAGAGCAGAAACTCTAAAAATCGTTAAACTTCCTAACGTCGGGAAATTAATTGGAAGGTTAGTTGAAGAGGAGCATGTCATTGGACTGTTGACTGGAAACACCCGCGAAAAAGCAGAAGTAAAGCTCCAGAAATGTGGTTTATGGAAGTATTTTAAAGTTGGCGCGTTTGGAGATGTTTCAGACAAAAGAAGCGAATTAGTATCATTCGTAATAAATGATGCTAAAGATAAACTCGGAATAGAGTTTTTAAAAGAGTATGTATTTGTTGTAGGCGATACTGTAAGAGATATTCGATGCGCCAAAGAGGCGGGAGTAAAATCAATCGCGGTAGCTACAGGAAATGAATCATTCGAAATTTTAAAGCAAGAGAACCCGGACTTCATATTTAGAGATTTTAAAGATATTGATAAACTTATTGAAGTGTTTGAATGAAGAATTCCTCCCTCAAATAAAAGCAGACTGTGTTTCAGCGCAAAGAATAATTCATTAACACTATTTATACTTTACGTGGTTTGCATGTGAGTTTTGAAATCTAATTCTTTTCCAGTCGACTAAACTTTGGATAATTTAACCTTTGTGGAAGTGACATCCTATTTTTAGATATCCGAGTTTTTTCCAAAAGTTGTGGGTTTCAAGGCGTTCAAAACCGGAGTTTAACCCTATACACATGCAATTTTTCTGTTTAGCCATCTCCTCAGCATATATCGCCAGTCCGGCTCCAATCCCCTGACCCCGATAGCGCTCATCGACTATTAAATCACCTATAGTCATAGTCTTTCCGTTATGGAATAGAGAAAGTCGGAATGTTAAGGTCATCAAAGCAACAGGTTTGCACTCGATCTCCACGATAAAAATCTCCGCCTCACGCTTGATAAACTAATGAAAAACTTCTGATAGACTCACCTCTTCCAATTCTAGATCGGGAGAAAACTGTTGAAGCATTCGCAAAACAGAGTAAAAATCTTTTGGTTTTGCTCTCCTTATCTTAATCATCTCAATCCCCAGACGTTAAATATTTTAAATATGATTTTTGTCTTATCGAATATTTTATTCACACGTCCACTCTTAATAGGATGAGAAATAAAATTTAGTAATACTTGAAAAATACTTAGAACGGTGAGGGGTTTGAAAGATATATCTTTCACTTCCAACGGCATCCCTTATTATAGTCTTTTAAGACATTTACTCGTAATCAATATGCGCATACACTCATTTAATCTAAGCGAAAATAGATTTCCTTTGGTAAAGTGATCTCTATGCCAAGTATAGCCGTCGAGGAGCTGACGAAAAGATTCGACTCTATTACTGCCGTGGATCATCTGAGTTTTGAGGTTAAACAAGGCGAAGTATTCGGTCTCTTAGGTCCTAATGGGGCCGGGAAGACGACCACCGTTCGAATGTTGGCGTGCCTTATCTATCCAACAGAAGGTTCAGCTTTTGTGAACGGGTATGATATTACAGTGGAGCCGTTAAAGATCAGGGAAAGCGTAGGAATCCTCACCGAGAACCCCAGCCTCTATGAACGGCTTACCGTCTACGAGAACATGAACTTCTTTGCAGAGGCGTACGGGATCTCGAGCGTGCGGGAAAAGCGTATGAGGATTAGGGAACTACTGGACTTTTTCGATCTCTGGGAGCGGAGGAAGTATAGAGCAGGAACATTGTCAATGGGGATGAAACAAAAGCTTTCAATCGCCCGAACACTATTGCATAAACCCCCCATTCTACTTTTAGATGAGCCAACCGCTGGGCTGGATCCCGAGTCAGCCAAGGGGATCAGAGACCTCATGGACACGCTCAGCAGACAGGAGAAGCATACCATTCTACTCTGCACTCACCGTC
>CAYFVN010000107.1:0-1821 GCA_964346575.1 uncultured Candidatus Bathyarchaeia archaeon | reverse complement strand
GTGATATCGAGCCATCCACATCTTCTTGGCCTACCCGTTGTGGTGCCGTATTCTCCTCCCTGCTTTCTAAGAACCTTTCCTTGATAATATGTATCACCTGAGTTGGCTTTTTCGAAGTCAAATTTGGTTAACTCTTCATCTTTATTTTCTTTTTGAGTCATAGTTTCGCTTCCTAGTTCGGTGGGGAAAGGACCTCTTCCAACTCTGGTCGTGTAGGCTTTCGCCACACCTATAACGTGATCTATCTTCTGCGGCGCGATACCGGTTCCAGTGCATACTCCACCTACGGTCGAGTTGGATGAGCTGACGTAGGGATATGTGCCGTGATCGACATCGAGTAGCGTTCCCTGAGCTCCCTCTAACAAGACGGCCTTTCCTTCTACCAAAGCGCGATCCAGGGTGAAAGCGGTGTTTGCGACGTACGGTTTTATTCTTTTACCGTACGCTATGTATGTCTCTATCATTTCTTCTTTGGAAGGTTTAATCTCTTTTCCATAAATACCTAGCAACAATTTCTTCGATTCAAATACACGTCCGATCTTCCCTCTCAAGACTTCATCGTTCACAAGATCAATAACTCTGAGGGCTTCGCTTCTACCCACCTTGTCTTCGTACGTGGGGCCTATACCTCTTTGGGTGGTTCCAATAGATTTATCTTTTCTATGCGATTCTTTAGCACCATCCATTAATCGATGGTAAGGCATTATTATATGTGCGCGATCGCTGATGACGAGGTTCCTTATCTCATAACCTCTTCTCTTCAGAGTATCTATTTCCTCAAATAGAGTGACGGGATTCAAAACTACACCGTTTCCAATCACTTTCACTTTCTCAGGGTATAAGACACCTGATGGGACTAGATGTAACTTGAACGTCTCTCCATCGACCTTAATCGTGTGACCGGCATTATCCCCTCCGGCGTACCTTACTATAAAATCGAAGTGTTTGGCATAGTAATCTACAATCTTGCCCTTACCTTCATCACCCCATTGCATCCCCACTATAGCTAAGCACCGTATAGAAGCCACTTTTATCATTCCCCAGTTAGTCATTTACGATAAAACATGTATTAAACTTTAAAAAATGTAAATAGTTCTATCTTTAATTGATTTTTTTATGCGGTAGTATAGTATTATCAGTTTTGTCGTTAATCAATAGCCGGTTGTACTGTAGTTGCGTGCGCGCGTCGCTGCTCTAGGAATCCATTAGAGTAAGGTACCTTTATCGTATTACTACTCGTATCTTCAGTCTGCCCTCTCCAAATTAATCTCGATCGTTGAGACGTTTCTAGTATCTCCAACCTCACCGAGCGTTTCCGTCCCGATCTTTACATCCTTTACAGAGAGTTTTCCACCGAAGAAACGCCGCCTGACTACCTCGACGACATCGACGGCTCTGCTTATTGCTCTACCTCGAGCCTTCAATGTGAGATCCTTTGAGCCCCCCGTGAAATGCATCATCACAGCGGTAGCATAGCTCATCACAGGCTTATTGCCGACGAAGATCGTGTCAGCTGGGATTGGGGATCTAGGCTTTCTACCCACCTCTTCTACCGGTTTCTCCGTCTCTTCCGATCCTTCAGGTTCTTCAGACATGCCATGTTCACCTCCGGTGTAATCGTTGCTATAAGAAGAAGGCGCTAATAAGATTTAAGATTTTCCATTAATATCCCCTATATAAAATGTCACTTTAATATTTTATTGTGTATTGGGACAGTGAAGGCCGTTACTTAATAATGAGTTCAAATTTATAAAACTCGATGCTTTAAATGTTTAAAAAGAGAAGTACATAATTAACGAGAGAGGCTCCCCTAACTTGAAT
>CAYFVN010000106.1:0-5664 GCA_964346575.1 uncultured Candidatus Bathyarchaeia archaeon | reverse complement strand
GGTCGTGTTGATGGGGAGAAATCCCCATCTGTCTAGATTTCAGACGGAGAAGCCGATAGATATCAAAATGGCGGAGGAAGCCATGGAGATCGCTGGGATCTCGCATCTGGCAGATAGATCTGTCTTGGAGATAAGCGGTGGAGAGAGGCAGAGGGTAATAATAGCAAGGACTCTAGCTCAAAACCCAGAGGTCCTTATGCTTGATGAGCCTACACTGCATCTCGACATAAATAACCAATTGAACATACTAAACTTATTAGAGGAGCTATGTGAGAAGAAAAAACTTTTGATATTGTCGGTTTTCCATGATCTCAATCTGGCCTCGAGATACTGTAAAAAACTGATATTGTTACACGGTAAGAAGATTTTCTCTATTGGTAAGCCAGAACATGTATTAACTGAGGAGAATCTACATAGAGTCTATGGAATCGAAGCATCTATCAAGAAGCATCCTTTAACCGATTCTCTTTATCTCATCCCTCTAATTCGTAATGACCATTCTTCAGAGGGAGGTTTAAGGATTCACATTATTTGTGGAGGTGGAACAGGAGGATATCTGATTAGAACTCTTTTGGATAGAAAATTTTCTATATCTTGCGGGGTTTTGAATTTATTGGATTCAGATTATGAGATAGCACAACATCTTAATGTTAAGACGGTAGAAGAGGCCCCCTTCTCACCGATAACAAAAGAAGCTTTCGGAGAGAATTTAAAACAGATTCAAGGATCAGACCTCGTTATAATAACAGACTTTTTCGTTGGTTACGGAAATTTAAAAAATTTAGAAGCCGCTGAATTCGCTTTGAAAAACCGGATACCAACCCTTATCATCGATAGCAAACCAATAGAAGATAGAGACTTCACCAAAGGATTGGCAACCAAATATTATTCTGAATTGATCGAGCGTGGTGCCATAATCGTCAAATCGAATAAGGAAGCACTAGACAGAGTTGAGGCGTACACGAAAAGATGATCGATATTAAAGAGACAATAACGTTTGGGAGATCCAGCTCAGGAAGAGAAGTAATGACTAAAAAACCAGCCATAAGAATCTATATAAGGTCGATGATGATTCTTCGATAATGAGATTAATCACCGTAAGGGAAGACCTGATGGGAATCCTGAAAAAGTTAGAAGACCTAGCAAAACCATTATCTCAAGGTCCCATCCCATCCTTTTCAAGATACCATTTATCGAAGGCCATAGAGATAATAGGTGAGGAGGGAACGATAGGTAGATCCGCCCTTTCTATCCGCTTAAAGATTGGTACCGGAGCCATCAGAACCTTAATACATCATCTTCAAAAAGCTAGATTGATCGACATCTCAAAGAGTGGATGCAAACTAACCTCTGGGGGATACAAGATATTTAAAGAGTTGAGTATACTTTTTCCTAAGAAATCATTTATTGAGGAATCTCAACATCCCCTTGGAAAGTACGGTTTTGGAATCTTGATCAAGAATGCTGCGAAGAGAGTCAATCTAGGATTAGAGCAGAGAGATGCCGCGGTGAGAGCTAGAGCCAACGGAGCGATAACACTGGTTTTCAAGAGAGGGAAACTTTATCTTCCCCCAGATGCAGAAGGAGAGCCCAAAGAATGGGACTTGTCGAGTGAGGTATTAGAAATCTTTAATCCTGAAGAAAACGATGTAGTCATAATTAGCGGTGCTGACAATGAGGATGACGCTGAAGCAGGCGCAAGAGCCGCTGCGTGGACCTTAAAATCTTAGACTATAAGAATAATTAATTTTAAGCCAATTCCCAATATATTCGAGTCAGAAATACTTATCACGATACCCGGAAATTTAAAAGTAACCTCAGAAAAAACTCCTCGGCGATCATTCCCCTCAAGAATGATCAACAACTATAAAACCTGTCTCAAATGCCTCTTCCATAAAGACAGCCACTACACTTTAAACTCTAAGAAAAAGTGTATGCACCTTTAATCTATCTCATTTTCATGCTTTATCAAAGAGTGTGCTAAAATATCAGTTTTATTATCTGAATAAACAAACTTTTAAATATATATTAAAAATACAATCTTTTTTAAGTAGCCAGCCAATCAGCTTAAACTTGACAGGCTTCAATTCTTCTAGATCTTTGTCATATCCAACTTCCTCGTATTCAGTTACGTCACTATAGATGACCTTAACCAGAGTCACTGCTTCCACCTTATATAAAAAACTTTCATCGACTCTTAGTTAGCGCGATCGCGCTACCACAAACACAATAATCCTGTGACCCTGCGATTTGGCCTTCCACTTGAATTTTTCATCTTGATTTTTTTGAATTCAAGTTTTCAAGCGAATTCACTCTATAAATAAACCAGTTTCGATGTAAATACTTAATTACAAGTAATAATAGTCGATATCTTATTGCGATAAGTAAGTCATATATAGCTAAAGCGGGATCTCATGAGCGATCGCTATGCTTTTATAGGATTATCGTTTCGGAATCTGGATTGTGACGGTTTTTCCTATGTAACCTTCTTTGGAATCGTGTGCTTCGATTATCACCTCTTTTATTTCCGAAGATATTTTCGCTTCGTAGAGTGTTCTGGTGAAGGGTTGTTCGTCGACGTGAGGGTGCATAAGAGTCCTCCGAGCTATCTCTAGCCCTTCCTTAGTCTTTAACCTCCACCAGTCACAGTATTTATCCCAACCCTCGTCTTTAGATCGGACAGTAACGTGAAAATTGTAGGTTCCATCGGCGTTTTCCTCTACTTTTACAGTCAAAACATCTGCCAATCCTTCCCCCTCCGCATGGAAATTTTATTTTTTTATATGGTTGTCCAAGATAAGTTTTAAAGTTGATCATAATTCCCTGCCACAATGTTTACGTAGCACATAATTATATTATAAAAAATCATTTTTCAGGCTTAATGATGATATATATTATCTTCTTTCATTAGGTAAATGCCTCATCGCGCGGGTATTATTAGCTTGATTCGGATACTTGGTCAACGATTTGATTGACTTCATCACTTAGGGATTTAGGTAGTCCCATGATGCCTACATCCATAAATCCTCTGATGATAAGAGATACAGCTTGGTCCCTGGAAAGTTTCCTCGTCATGAGATATACGACTTCTTTTTCTGAGATCCTCCCGATAGCGGCTTCATGCGTAATCTCGGTGCCTTTTCTCCTCGCTATTATTTCTGGTATGGATTGTATATAAGATTCGTCATCGATTATGAGCCCTCTGCACTCTAGGTGACCCTTAGATTCTGGATTATTTCCTTCTATTATGCCTCTAGCCATTATCCTTGTGGCTTCTCCAGCAATAGCTCGTGTTATCATCTCTGCTTTACTTCCTTTCCCGTTGAGAACTGCTTTCGATCCGATGTCAAGCATTGAGTTTTCATGGCCGTAAAGTATGCTGTTGAAATTGACTTTCGAGTTTTCGCCGTTACAAAATGCAACTGGATACATCTGCACATCTCTGACAGGCCTCAAACAGATGTAGTTTGAAATAAATGTTCCATTATCCTCTATTAGAGCTGCACTTCTAGGCCTTACTAATGTCTCCTCACTCCAGTTATGGACCATCGTGAAGTTGAGCATGGCTCCCCTCTTCAAATAGATCTCTGATACTCCAATGTGCGACGCCCTCTCCACGGTGGAATGCTGTACGCAGCTGGTTATAATATAAGCTCTCGATCCTTCTTCGGCGATGATTATGTTGTGTACTTTTTGCTCCAACTCCTCCTTGGTGATCATTAGACATGATTGGAGTGGGAATGTCACTTCCACGTTGGGTAAAATTCTCAGGAAGTATCCTCCGCTGAAATCTTCCGATATCCTCCTTGTGAATCCATCTTTATCCCTATCAATCAGCTTCCATCGGTAATCGTTGAGCCATGGAATTTTATTAAGGGCCTCTTTTGTGTCCATCAGCTCAATTTTCCCTTTGAAAAGCTTATTCACTTTTGAGTATACAGTAGCCTTATCAACGTGTAATAAAGTTCCTGAACGCCTTTCCTCCCCCGGTTCTAACCCTGCTTTATATGCCTCCTCTAGTATTTTGTGGGGCACACTCGTCAATCCGTTTTTACCAGCCAAACTACCATCCCACTAAGACTCTCTCTTGACAAGCTATGCACTCCTCGTAACTGCGTCTCTTAATTTTCTCAAATGTACTCTTGGGATCTGCGAAACAGTGCATTCTACCTTCCATCAAAACACACGCGTATTTTGCTTTTATATGCTCTAAGATGTCGCCTTTATGAGTTATTATGAGGGCTGAGCCCCCAGTACTCTCAATGTATCGTTGTACCTCGCCGGCTATCATCTTTAAGCTCTGAACGTCAACCCCTGAGTCGGGTTCGTCGAGGAGAAGAAGCTTAGGCCTCAAGAATATTATCTGCAGAATCTCCGCTCTCTTTCTTTCTCCACCGGAAAAGCCCACATTAATATCTCTATCCAAGAATTCGACGAGCTTGAATGCCTCAATCAGCTTTCTCTCTTCCACACCGAACTCGTCTTTGCCAAGACATAACTTTAATAGATCTAATAATTTGACACCTGTGACCTCAGGTGGATTCTGGAACCCCATGGATATTCCTAGTTTTGACCGTTCGTCAACGCTTTTCATTGTAATGTCTTCTCCCATGAAAACTATTTTTCCAGAGGCTATTTCATAGGGTGGAACACCCATGATTGCGTTGATGAGAGTCGTCTTTCCTGAGCCGTTTGGGCCAAATAATACGTAGTTTTCTTTACTCTTCAAGCTGAGGCTAATATCGGAGAGGATAACTTTGGTTCCAATACTCACTTTTAGGTCTCTGACTTCAAGTATATTCATCATGCTGACCTTGTGACACATCTACATTTGAAAAAAGTCAAGACTCTTATTAATTTTGATTCGCGCTTCCGTTCTTTTGGTTTTGATCGCGCTAGAAAGATCTAATGAGCTCAAGATGTTTAAAAGGGTATAATTTATTTTCACCGCTCTTATCAGCTAACCATAGGGGAAGTGTAGGAAGATGCCTGCCGTCGAGGCTAGGGAATTGACCAAGGTTTATGGTGGTACAACAGTTGCCGTTGACAACATTAGCGTGAAAGTTGAAGAGGGCGAGATCTTCGGTTTCCTCGGTCCTAACGGTGCTGGTAAGACCACAACCATAAAGATACTTTCGACGCTGCTTAAGCCGACCGAAGGTCATGCGAATGTATGCGGATACGACGTTGTTAGAGAATCGGATAAGGTGAGAAGGTGTATAGGGATAGTGTTCCAGGATCCGGCGTTAGACGACCAGCTGACTGGCCGAGAGAACTTGGATTTCCATGCGAGAATCTATGGGTTGAGTAGAGAGGAGAGGAATGAAAGGTTAGATGAGGTCTTAGAATTGGTTGGGCTTGAAGGTGAAGCCAATATATTGGTGAAGAATTATTCAGGAGGGATGAGAAGGAGGCTAGAGATTGCGAGGGGTTTAACGCACTATCCTAAAGTTCTGTTCTTAGACGAACCTACTTTAGGGTTAGACGTTCAGACTAGAAGGGCAATATGGGATTACATCCTGAACTTGAATAAGAACGAGGGGATCACAGCCTTCTTGACGACCCATTATATGGAGGAGGCGGAATATTTATCGGATAGAATCGCGATAATCGACCGTGGAAAGATAATAGTTACCGACACTCCGGAAAATCTGAGGAACTTGA
>CAYFVN010000105.1:0-6811 GCA_964346575.1 uncultured Candidatus Bathyarchaeia archaeon | reverse complement strand
GCATATACATAGGTGAGAAACGGCTTATATGCCATGGGACCTCTGGGCCCAATTCATCTTTTATGAAGGAGGCTATCTTCTTTAATTCTGCTTCCGAGTCGTTTAGTGTCGGTATGATTAGTGTTGTGATCTCGATCCATATCCCAAGCTCTTTATAGAGCTTTATAGTTTCCAAGACGGGTTTAAGCCTTGCTCCGCAATTACTCTTGTAAAAGGAGTCGCTGAAGGCCTTTAAGTCTATGTTAGCTGCGTCCAAGTATGGCCTCATCTCCCTTAGAGCTTCCTCAGTGATATACCCGTTTGTGATGAATATATTCTCTATACCCTCCTTATCCGCCAGTTTAGCTATGTCATAACCGTATTCATAGAATATTGTAGGCTCAGTATATGTGTACGCGATACTCCTGCAACCGTACCGTTTGGCATCCTTTACAACCTCTCCCGGGGAGACCCGTTCTCCTACGACCTTTGAAGTCTCCTTTGGGAGTTGGGAAATCTCGTAGTTCTGACAGTTTCTGCATCTAAAATTGCAGCCAACAGTTGCTATAGAATAGGCAGATGAGCCCGGATAGAAATGGAAGAGAGGCTTCTTCTCTATTGGGTCTACAGCCCTTGCAATTAGGCGCCCGTAAACTAGAGTGTACAACCGTCCATCCCAATTCTCCCTAACGGCGCAGATACCTTTCTTAGAAGGTGGAATTGTACATCTATGATAGCATAGTTTGCATTTGACCCATTCATTCTCTAAACGTTCATAGAACTTCGCTTCCTTCAATGTCTCCATCCTAATCCCCCGTAAAATGACCTTAAACCGCACATGCCGTTATAGCACGTGCTGTCCCCCAATATTACCGCGATTGATACCATATTTAAACTAGATGCGATCTTAAAGGACGAGGCTTTCCAGAATTTCCTTGATAAAAGATCCTAGAGCTTGAGACGGAAAATTTTGTAGTCTATTCTTCATTATTACATTTGTTCTTTCTGATAACTCGACTTACTCGCTAAAATCCTTTATTCTAAACAATACTCACTATTCCAAGCTTACCCGGTCTAAATCTCAACCTATATAACACCAACTACAAAGAATTTAATACTGACACACTGACAATAAGTTCGGTGGATTGGAGTTGAATCGTGTCACTTCGACGTTTATAGTTTCGATTATGATAATGTTTACGTTAATTTCTGAAACTGCAAATTCAACCTCAGAGTATACTTACAGCAGCAATGTGTCAGAGACGTTATCAACAACCTCCACGAGCAGTAATTCATCACTTAAGACCTTCTTCACTACAGCCTCTGTACATGTCTTTACGCCAAACGCTTCTACCGTGTTGGTAGAGGCGGAGGAGGTCCAAGTTGAGGTCATAGTCCACGGCCAGGAGAGCAATTTAAAAAAGATACGCCCTGTACTGATACTTTCAGGAGCGTTCATAGCAGCTTTTTTTCTCATAATCTTTAGAAATAAACTACGCCGCCGCAAATGACGCTGGCTAATTTTCATCTCTCATATAAACTTCATTTAAACCCTTTTCTCTTGTATTCCTCATCTTGTATTCCAAAATATCAGTTACCGCATTAAGGATTTTCAGATTCTCTATGGCAACTCCCGCAGACGGTGTTTTAACAGAAAACTTACAATGTTACTATTGGATCATTGAGGCCTCTCTATTCGAAGACGCTTACGAAAACCCCTCTCAATCAAAGGTGAAATCCAATATTTACTTGAAGGCGATTCATCATTTGGATCTTCATTGAGTTACGAAAGCTTTATTTTAAAGCCTATAGGTAATCCCTCCCAGGATCTCGATACGTATTTACAAGTGAATCGGGAAGGATTGATTTGATGAGGTCGGATGCCTACAGTAAGGTAATATGCCTCACAGCAGGTTCGCCCAGTCTAGCCTATGGACAGTGAGAAATTTTGCCGACGGTTTACGAAGTCGCTCCTGAGAAGCTCGTCAAGAGGCTTGCACATAAGCTTAAAGAGAACTTTGAGGAGATAACCCCTCCACAATGGAGCTACTTTGCTAAAACGGGTGTTCATAAAGAGCGGCCGCCTCAGGAAAGGGACTGGTGGTATATAAGAAGTGCTTCACTGCTCAGGAAGCTTTACGTCTTGGGTCCGATAGGAGTCTCGAGGCTTAGGAAGGAGTATGGAGGTAGGAAGCGTAGGGGGAGACGTAGTGAACGTACGTGGAAGGGGGGAGGCTCTTCTGTAAGGGGGCCTCTACAACAGCTTGAAAAGATTGGATTGGTGGACAAGAACGGAAATGATGGTAGGAAGCTTACACGAGAAGGTGTAAGCTTACTCGATAAAACTGCAACGGAGATCGTGAAGGAGACAAAAGCTCATGATACGGGTAGTTAGATGGGTGACGTGAAGTGGGACGGAGAAGATATAGCGCTCCAAGACGAGGTTCCCTCGCATTCTCTCCCAGATCTAGGTCAAGTAGTTGGATAGCCAGGGTTAGGAAGTGGCCTGAATACGATGGAGAGCCGAAGCCTCTCGCCTTCGCCGGGTATAAGGCCGGCATGGTGCAGGTAGTCGCCATGGATAATAGGAAGGGTTCTCTTACGTTTGGTAAGGAGGTCGTTGTGCCCGCCACTGTAATAGAGGCTCTACCCATGAAAACTTGTGGGTTGAGAGTGTATGAGGAGACTGTTGAAGGTTTGAAGGCTTTGATGGAGACCTGGATAGAGAACCCTCCTAAAGATTTGAGACGGCTTATAACTCTTCCAGAAAAGTTCGACACAGCAGCTAAGCTGAAGGAGGTTGAGTCTAAGTTGGATAACGCGTCTGAGGTGAGATTGTTATTGATCACGCAGCCTAGGCTTGCTAAGATGGAACGTATAAAACCTGAACTATTAGAGATTAAGGTGGGAGGAGGCTCTGTCCGGGAGCAGTTCGACTATGCTAAGAGTGTACTGGGAAAGGAGGTTAAAGCTTCGGAGGTCTTTAAGGAAGGACAATGGGTTGACGTAATAGCTGTTACTAAGGGCAAGGGCTTTCAAGGACCTGTAAAGAGATGGGGAGTAGCTAGGTTGCATCATAAATCCCGTAAAACGGTTAGGGGTGTCGGTAGCATAGGACCTTGGACCCCTAGCTTCGTGATGAGAACCATCCCCCGAGCTGGGCAGATGGGTTTCCACAAGAGGACCGAATACAATAAGCAAGTCCTTAAAGTGGGAGATGATGGGGAGAGTGGGACCCCTAAAGGAGGATTTGTTAACTATGGCGTCATCAATGGAGCTCACCTAATTTTAAAGGGAAGCATCCCCGGTCCTAGGAAGCGGCTAGTTACATTAAGGTACGCCGTTAGACCGCCTGGCCCTCCTGATCCTCTCTACGCGATAGAGGAGATAAACCTGGAATCCCATCAGGGCAAATAGGAGGCTGCAACTTCCATCATGAAGCGTGTTAAGATATACGGTTTGGATGGTAAATCAATTGGAACCGTTAAGATTCCAAAGGTGTTTGAAACGTCCCTAAGGCTTGACGTGATCCGGAGGGCTGTTGTAGCCCAACAGACCCACCGCCTGCAGCCAAAGGGGAGAAACCCTATGGCTGGTAAAAGAACGACTGCGGAGTCTTATGGCGTTGGACGTGGATTGGCTAGGATTCCAAGGGTAAAGGGTGAGAGATACCGTAAGGCTGGTCAAGCGGCCTTCGCACCTGGAACGGTTGGGGGAAGGTTGGCTCATCCACCCACCTCGGAGAAGATTATAGGAAAGAAGATTAATCGTAAAGAACGCCTTCTAGCACTTAGATCAGCTATAGCGGCCAGCGCGGATAAGGAGACAGTCAGCCGGAGAGGTCACATATTCAACTTAAAGAGAAGCTTACCCGTAGTTGTTTCGGATGAGCTTGAAAGTCTAAGTAGGACGGAGGATGCGTTGAAAGCTTTGGAGAACTTCGGTGTTAAACGCGACTTAGAGCGAGTTAAAGGTAGCGTCAAAGAACGCGCTGGGAAGGGAAAGATGAGGGGGAGAAGATTTAAACACGCGGTAGGCCCCCTGGTAGTAGTGGCGGATGACAAGGGTGTCTCAAGGGCATTTGGAAACCTGTTGGGTGTCGAGGTGGTGAAAGCCCACAAGCTTAGCGTGGAGAACCTAGCACCTGGAATCCATCCTGGAAGGTTAACGCTGTGGTCTGAGTCGGCCCTAAAGACTTTGGAAGAGATGTTCGTCGAGAAGGTGAGGGCTGTTGCCTAAGATGGATCCCTTAAAGATAGTGCTGTATCCATTAATGACCGAAGATGCTGTAAAGTTGATAGAGGCCGAGAATAAGATAGTGTTCTTAGTCGATCTAAGGACGTCGAGGAGAGATATAGCCGAAGCTGTGAAGGAGCTCTACGAAGTAGAAGTGGAGAAGGTGAATACCTGCATAACACCTGACGGAAGAAAAAAGGCTTATGTTAAACTCACCCCAGACTCTAAGGCGGCCGACTTGGCCGCTAGACTCGGAATCCTATAAGTAAAAGTGAGGCTACACTGATTGAATTTGAATATACATCTGGTCGGAGGAATGATGATTGGAGGATCTTAGGTCTAAGAAACCTTCAAAACAGAGGAGAGCATTGTATCGGGCTTCAGAGCATCGTAGAGCTAAGATGGCTGTAGCGCATCTATCACCGGAGCTCAAGGAGAAATACGGGAGACGAACTTTCCCAGTACGCGCGGAGGATACCGTTAAAATAATGAGGGGAGACTATTCTGGAATAGAGGGTAAAGTTACCGAGGTGGATAGACCGGCTTACCGAGTTTATATTGATGGAGTAACTAGAGAGAAAGTTTCAGGGGAGAACGTTAAGGTTCCGGTTCACCCCTCCAACTTAATGATAATCAAATTATATTTAGATGATAAATGGAGAGCGAAGGCTTTAGATAGAGCAAAGTCAGCGTCTGAGGTGTAATCTTATGGGTAAGAAGGGTGAATCGAAACAGCTTAAACGGTATCCAGCTCCCAGATTCTGGCCCATTCACGTAAAGGAGGCCAAATGGACTGTAAAGCCAAGTGCAGGTCCTCATCTTGGCGAGGCATGCTTCCCTTTAGCACTAATCATAAGAGACATGATGGGATATGCTAAGACCGCCAATGAGGCTAGAATAGTTATTTCTGAAGGTAAGGTTAAGGTTGACGGTAAGATTAGGAGAGACTATAGACATCCAGTTGGGTTGATGGATGTAGTTGAGATTCCCGAGCTAGATAAGGCCTATCGCATACTACCTGTTTTAGGTAGAGGGTTGAGCTTAATAGAGATCCCAAAGGAGGAGGCCTCATATAAACTATGCAGAATAGAAGGTAAAACAACGGTCAAAAGTGGGCACATCCAATTGAACCTACATGACGGAGGGGCTATGCTCTTAAAGGCCGACAAATCCTCTAAGCCGGTAGAGAACATCTACAAGGTTAGAGATACCCTTAAAATAGGACTGCCCAACCAGGATATTATGGCTCACCTGAAATTTGAAGAAGGCTCCTACATCCTTGTTGTTTCAGGAGCCAATCAGGGTAAAATAGGTAAAGTGAAAAACTTAGTCAAGGGAACTGCTACTAGACCACCCTTAGTTTCTATAGTAACTGTTGAAGAAGAGATCCTTCAAACCACATCAGACTACGCCTTTACAATAGGAAGAGAGAAACCTGAATTGACTTTACCCATCCAGCTTAAAGCGTGATGGATCGAAGGAGCGTGACGAGACTATTGACGAATATGGATCCACTCGCCAATGCGCTTTCCACCATTTACAATAATGAGGAAAGACGTAAAAGAGAGTGTGTGGTATGGCCTGCCTCTAAGCTCGTAGGCATGGTTCTCCGCGTTATGCAGAAGAACGGCTATATAGGAGAGTTCGAATTTGTGGATGATGGTAGATCAGGTAGATTTAAGATTCAACTCCTAGGCAGGATAAATAGATGTGGTGCAATAAAGCCTCACTTCTCGTTGAAAGTCGATAGACTTGAAGACTGGGAGAAGAGATATTTACCGTCTAGAGACGTAGGAATACTCGTCATCACAACGCCGAAAGGAGTCGTCTCAAATAAAGAAGTGAAAGAACTTCGAGTGGGAGGACGATTACTAGCCTACATATACTAGATTCTAGGGGATTATTGGATTTGGTTAAAAGTTCCAGATACAACCTACCGTACCGGAGGCGTAGAGAGGGTAAGACAGATTATAGAATGCGAATGAAGTACATTCTTTCAGGACAAACTAGATTCGTGGTGCGCCCCTCAAATGAGCATACCCTCGTACAGGTTGTAGAGGCCAGAGTTGAAGGTGACAAAATGCTAGCTTCAGCCTACTCTAAGGAGCTAAACTCCAAATATGGTTGGAGGGGGAGTTGTGGGAACATACCCTCCGCTTATCTAACCGGTTTCCTAGCAGGAGTTAGAGCTCTTAAAGGAGACGTAACTAGAGCGGCTTTAGACATAGGTTTGAGGAGAGCTACTAAAGGGGCTAGAGTATTCGCTGCGCTGAAGGGAGGTGTGGATGCAGGCTTGGGTATATCTCACGGCGAGGAGGTGCTGCCCAGCGTTGAAAGAGTCAGGGGAGAGCACATAGCCCGCTACGCCGAACTACTTTCAAGTACACCAGAACTGTATAAGAGAATGTTCTCACTGTATTTGGGTAATGGCTTAAAGCCTCAGGACATCCCGGCCCACTTCGATGAAGTAAAAGCTAAGATAGAGAAAGAGTTTCAGAATGTGAGGGACGAAGCATAATAAGGGGACGGAAACATTTCTATCTCGTACAGAAGTCGCAGACTTGAAGCTTCGTTGAGGATGACTTCTTACATAATT
>CAYFVN010000104.1:0-2233 GCA_964346575.1 uncultured Candidatus Bathyarchaeia archaeon | reverse complement strand
CACGGACCTTCTGATCGGAGTTCTCCTTCTTGATAATGTCTTCAACTTCACCGGTCTTCTTTCCCCATAGATGGCTCGCATCCCTCAACTCGACCTGATCATCGTTTATGGAGACGTATGTCGGATTGCTCGATTTACCTTTGACCAGGATGGCATCGTACCCAGCCCTCTTGAGTTCAGCCCCCCAAAATCCACCGACCTCGGCGTCACCATACCCTCCTGTAAGGGGCGACTTAGCTCCAACGCTGTTTTTACCTGAGCCGGCGAATGGTGCTCCTGTGACTACTCCAGGGGCAAAGATGAGAAGATTTTCAGATCCCAGAGGGTCGATACCTGGTTTAAGCTCCTTAAGGAGGTGGTATCCGATCAACGCTCTTCCGCCGAAGTATCTTCTAAAGAAGTTTTCGTCGGGTCTTTCGATTGAAAATTTCTCGTCTGATAAGTTTATCCTCAGTATCTTACCATTATAGCCTCCAGCCACTCTTATCACCTTTCGGTGAGTAATCCTTGTTATGATATAAAAAATTTCTGGAAAATAGCCCTTAACCTCATCCTCCCGTCACAGGAGGAACGATTACTACAGAATCACCATTCTTGACCGAATAATCTGCCGAGACCCTAACATCATTAACGACTACAAGCCACACCTCTTCCGGATTCAATCCCAATTCCTTAACTAGCTCGCCGACCTTTGTGCCCTTCTTTGGCGTGAGCTCGATCGTACCAGAATCCAAGCCTAAATCTATGTGCAAACTTCCAAGCAACTTTATGTGAATTTTCATCCTCCTTTTCGACACCGCCTCGGTTTAGACTCTCGTCGTTCATTCCAACTGACAATCCGTCTCGACCACCCTTCCTTATTTAAGGATGAATCTTAACTCAATAGGCCAAGATCTGCGCCCAGCTGGGATCATGAAGTATTTTAGTCCAATTCTCCCTTCCACATCTTTTCGTATATCTTCAGCGCGGATTCCTTCGTCAACTTTCTGGGGTTGTAGGGACGCTGATATTTCTCAATTACTTCTTCAGCCAATTCTTCCAGCTTGTCTCTTGGCACGCCAATTTCTTTGAGAGAAGACGGATTGTCTACGTCTATTACTATCTCCCTGACTGCCTTTACGGCTTTGATAGCCTTCTCCTTCAAGGATAATCCTTCGACTCTTTCCCCCATAGCTTCTGCAACTTTGGCGAGTCCAAGTGTACATGCAGGGAGGTTGTATCTCATAACATATGGTAGGGCCAGGGCGCACGCTGTTCCATGGTGAACGTGGTATCTGGTGGCGAAGGGGTGTGCCATTCCATGCCCATAAGTTCCTTGGGCGTTGAGGGACAACCCTCCCAGTAGAGATGCCCAACTCATACCGCACCTCGCCTCCAAGTTGTCGCCTTGTGCATACGCCAGGCGTAGATTATCAGATACTAGCCGAATCGACTCCAAAGCCAGGCTGTCCGTCGCCGGATTGGACTCCGTTGCCATCATGCTTTCAACGCTATGAGTGAGCGTATCCAAACCAGTTCCAGCGGTTACTCTCGGAGGCATCGTCAAAGTGAGAAGGGGGTCTACTATAACAACGTCCGCGGTCATATATTGACTGCGGATCGCTGTCTTTCCGTCGCCAACCGTCAGAACGCCATGATCCGTAACCTCACTGCCGGTTCCGGCGGTGGTCGGCAACAGTATCTTTTTCAGTGTGGGCTTCTTTACCAGGTCGCTATATATAGTTGCTAAATAGCTTTCCACATCTCCAGGATTGGTCGCCATCATCGCCGCAATCTTGGCCGTGTCCAGCGAGCTACCTCCGCCCAAGCCTACCACTAGATCGTACTTCTTCATCCTCACAATTTCACCAGCCTTCTTAATCGACTCCAGGGTAGGCTCAAATTCAATTCCATCGTATACAACGGTTTCCACACCTTCTTTGCTCAAGTAGCCTTGCATTTTACCGGCGACTCCAAGGGTCGCCAGCTTCTTATCTGTGACCAATAGGGCCGAAGTGGCGTTCATTTGCTTCGCTTCAGGACCGACGCGTTCAGAGGTGCCCACGCCCACTATGATCTTTCTCGGAGACTGGAAAACGTAACCTTTAGTCAAAGGATTGAAGACACTCATATTATACCCTCCATCGATCCAGAAATAACAATACTCGTCTATTTATTTTTTTCATACACACTTGGAGATACTGAAGAAAAGCATGCGCCACCATGATAAATCCCTTAGCGGTCATCATGAAGG
>CAYFVN010000103.1:0-6947 GCA_964346575.1 uncultured Candidatus Bathyarchaeia archaeon | reverse complement strand
GAGTGAAGGCGTCCAAAGGTCAAATCCCCCTCTCCCCCAAAAACTCTTATATACGATCCTATTTCTTAGACAGCGACGAGCAGCTATGCTCAAAATGTTTTCATCGGTGAAGGATCGTGAAGAGAGGTAATGTTTGGGTTGTAAAGGACCCGAAGAGGGAGAGGTATTTCTGGCCCTCGGAGGAGATGAAGAAGATCGCGTGGGTGAACGATGAGGCGATTTACCATGAAGCGGCTGAAGATCGAGTGGCCTTCTGGAGTAAACTGGCTAAGAAGGGGATCACATGGTTCAAGGAGTGGGATGAACCGTATAGGTGGGAGCCACCACATTATAAATGGTTCTTAAATGGTAAGCTGAACGTGTGCTACAATGCCGTGGACAGGCACGTTGAGACTTGGAGGCGTAACAAGGCGGCTTTAATATGGGAGCCTGAACCGACGGATGAACCGAACATGGTCTTAACTTACCACGATCTATACCGTGAAGTCAATAGATTCGCAAATGTTCTCAAAGACTTGGGAGTTGGCAAGGGTGACAGAGTAGCGCTATACCTGCCCATGATACCTGAAGTTCACGTAGCCATGCTGGCGTGCGCTAGGATAGGCGCGATCCACAGCGTTGTCTTCTCGGCCTTCAGCGCTGAATCCCTGAAAAGCAGGCTGTTGGACGCTGAGCCTAAGGTTCTAGTTACCGCGGACGGCTACTACAGGAGGGGAAAGGCCTCCGACTTGAAGGGGAAAGCCGACGAGGCCGTCCAGGGAACCACCGTCAAAGATGTAGTGGTCGTGAGAAGGGCCGGCAATGAGGTCGAAATGGTCGATGGGGCGGATCACTGGTGGCACGACCGAATGGCCGCGGTGTCCCCCAGATGTGATCCGGAAGTTATGGATAGCGAGGATACGCTCTTCATCCTATACACAAGCGGTACCACGGGCAAACCCAAAGGTGTGGTACACAGCTTGGGAGGCTACGCCACTCAGGCTTACTGGACGACAAAATGGGACTTCGACCTGCACGATGAAGATGTCTACTGGTGCACCGCCGACATAGGCTGGATAACGGGGCACACGTATGGGTGCTACGGTCCGTTGATGAACGGGGCTACGACGATCGTATTTGAGGGCGCCCCGGACTATCCCAAACCCGACAGGTGGTGGGAGATCGCGGAGAAGTATGGGATCACAATTTTGTACACCGCTCCCACAGCGATCCGGATGTTCATCAGGTGGGGTAAGGAATGGGTCAAGAGGCATGACCTCAGCTCTTTACGTATCTTGGGAACGGTGGGTGAACCCATAGACTATGACGCGTGGATGTGGTACTTCGAGAATATCGGCGGGGGGAGATGTCCGATAATAGACACTTGGTGGCAGACTGAGACGGGGGGGACTCTGATAAACGCTTTACCTGGGGTGGGGCCATTCATACCCACTGTTGCCGGGAGGAGTTTCCCGGGCGCCGAACATAAGATACTTGACGAGGAGGGTAACGAGCGTGACGAGGGGTATCTCGTACAGTTGGAGCCCTTCGCATCAGGGTTGCTGAGGAGCGTATACAGGGATCCCCAGAGGTTTAAGGATCAGTACTTCAGCCGCTTCGGAGAGAAGTACTACTTCACAGGTGACGGCGCTAGGATATTCGATGAACTGGGTAACATAAGGTTGACCGGCAGGGTCGACGACGTACTAAAGGTTGCGGGGCATAGGCTTACGACGGCTGAAGTTGAGAACGCCATAAACCAGCACGAAGCGGTGACCGAAAGCGCCGTGGTGGGCCTGCCACACCCAATAAAAGGTGAAGTTCCACTCGCATTCGTAGTCGTCAAGGGAAGGGATCCCAACGAGGAGTTTGCCAGAGAACTCGTGAAACTCGTGGAGAAAGCGATAGGCCCAACTGCTAGACCTGAAAGGATGATTTTCGCGGATGACCTGCCGAAGACGAGGAGCGGCAAGATAATACGTAGAATACTTAAGAGACTGGCCAGAGGCGAAGAAGTGGGGGACGTCACTACGCTTAGCAACCCGGAGGTAGTGGAGCTCCTCAAGAAGAAGGTGCGGGAACTACGCGGATCCTGACCAAATGATCGATTCTTCCCTCTTCAACAATTAATGGGCATTCTCTTTCTCCGGCGCGCGCATACGTTAAGTATGCCGCTAAGACAAGATAAGATCAAAGCCGAAGCCTTTTCTGTATCTTTACGGTTTTCGGGCGTTAGCGCGCGCCTATGTAGGCCTCAACGGCTTTAACGGCCCCCGACATCTCAGCATACGAGAGCGGCCTTGGATAGTTGTATAGAGGCCCCGAGGGCCTTTCATTGTAGAAAGGTCTGTTGCATCCGGGGCACCCAGACGTTGTAAATGCCTCTGGAATTGCTGACGCGATCTCATCTACTCCATCACCCCATCTCCTCGGCCCCAATAGTTTACCCTTATCGTTGAACGCTAGGTCGACCACCTTTATCATCCGATTCACCACGAGATAGCGGAAAAGCTGGAGTGTCCTATATCTCTCTATGGGTGGAGGACGACCATCTTCTAGAGAGGTGCCTGGGAGGGGCGTAAACGCGAATAAGCTCGGATTGACTCCCATGTCTTCGAGCCGTTGTAAGAGCATTAAAAATTCCTTGTCCGTCTCTCCAAGGCCGACCATTAGATGAGTTGTAACTTTTCCTTCACCGAATATTTTCACGGCATTGTAAAGGTTTTCCAAGTGACTTTTCCAAGTGTACGGGCCGTTAACTCCACTCCCTTTGAGCTCGGAGAATAACTTTTCAGAAGCGGCGTCTAAAGCTATGGATATACGGTCCACCTCCACTTCGGCGAGGGTCTTCATGGAATCCTCGGTTAACGGTTGACATGAAACCGATACTGGGAGTCTTGAGGTAGCCTTAATCTTCTCAACGATCTGCAGTAAGTCAGAGTCTACTCCAGGATAATTGAGCGCTTGTATGCAGATCCTTTTGAAAAGGTCTGAGTTCTTAAGTTTCTTTAATACTCTTCTGGTGGGGAGGACAGGCCACGTGACTCTAGAGAGTTTGTGTGCAGGCGACGTACTAGACCTGGCCTGGGAGCAGAAGGCGCAGTTGGCATTACATCGTCCAGGAGCATACGTCATCACGTAAAGCGTAGTAGGCTCCTCGTCGACTCTGCCCTTTAAGAGGCCTAACTCGATAGCACTGCCAATGGATACTCTGATTCGATCGGCGGTCTCCACGAAGTGTCTCCGATTAACTTATTGGTGGGTGAAAATTTATAGTTTTCGAGTTAAAGACGCTTGGTGGGGTGCAAGATGGAGGACGTTAAACAACTGCTTGAAGACGCCTACGAGACGCGTCTAAAAAAGTTTGGACGGGAACTCCACCTATACTATCCGACCTTAAGCCGTAATATCCCGCCCGTCCGAGGGTACAAGCCTAGAGGCTTTCCCTCTTTCTCCATAACCGGTACAGCGTGCACCCTCAACTGCGAACACTGCAAGGGCAAACTTTTAGATCACATGATCCCCGCCACCACCCCGAGGAGGCTGAGAGATCTATGCTTTAAGGTTCACGAACAGGGGGGAGTGGGCTGCCTCGTAAGCGGAGGATGCTTGCCCGAGGGGGCTGTCCCGTTAGACCGTTTCATGGATGCGATCGGCGATATAAAACGTGAGACGGGATTAAAACTGGTAGTCCATACCGGTCTAGCCCCTCCGAAGATCCTCCTAAAACTCGCGGAGACGGGGATTGACGCGGTCTCATTCGATCTTATAGGCTCGGACAGGGTTATCCGAGAGATATACCACTTGAAAGCGTCCGTGGAAGATTATGAGAAAGCCATGAAGTTAATGGCGGCTATTGGATTAAACTTCGCGCCTCATATTTTGATGGGATTGTATCACGGTAAGATCACCGAGGAGCGTAGGGCTTTGGAGGCCTCGCTCAGATATGGACCCTCGTCTCTTGTGTTCATAGTGTTCACACCCATTAGAGGCACCCCTATGGAGTCGGATAAGCCTCCTCCAATCAGAGATGTGGTGGATATAATCGCATATGCCAGAACTGAAGCCCCAGACACTCCGATCGCCTTGGGCTGCGTCCGCCCATTAAGAGGCTACAGGGATGAGCTCGACCAACTGGCTATAAGGGCTGGTGTGAACGGTGTGGCCCATCCAAGTGAAAGCGTATACCCCCTCCTACCACGTATAGGGTTGAAGCCGGTACTCCATGACACCTGTTGTTCACTGATCCACTCGGGCTCTCAGATACGCCAGTAAGGTTTAAGGATGCCCCTAACATCCTCTATTAGTTTGTCTATCTTACGGTTGATCGCTGTGCTGCTCCTCGTGGGCAATTCATCAACTTCGCATTCTAATCCGGCCATGGATGCAACGGCGGTCGCCGTAGACTCGCCGAATAGATCTCCGTAACCTCCCTCCAAGGTTACAGCTAAACGACCATCGCTTAGCCTTTCGGCCAGACTCGCCACGGAACCGTACAGCTCCTCGTATCCGCTGAGGGTTAGATTCATGTAGGTCACGGGGTCCCTCTTATGGCTGTCAAATCCAGCCGACACCAATACGAAGTCAGGCTTAAAGATCTCAGCCAGTTCAACCGCTACCTCGCGATACACTTCCATGTATACGTCGTCTCCGGATCCCGGGGGAAGTGGAAGGTTTACGTTGAATCCCTCGCCCTCCCCGTCGCCTATCTCCGGAGGGAATCCCGTGCCCGGATACAGGGTCTTCCCGTCTTGATGTAGACTTATGAAGAACACCGAAGGATCACTGTAGAAGATTTCCTGTGTACCGTTACCATGATGGCAGTCCAAGTCTAGGATTAAGACCTTCCTGATCCCCTTTACTTCGATCAGGGTTCTAGCCGCCACTGCAATGTTGTTGAATATGCAGAATCCGTTCGAGGGTGCTCCTAACGCCCTACCCGCGACCCCCGAATGATGGCCGGGCGGCCTAACCAAGGCGAAGATGTTATCAACATTTCCTGCCAGGATATCTTCGCACCCCTTCAGCAGCCCTCCGGCAGCTAGTAGGGCGACATCGAAGGTATCTCTGCTCAACGGAGTGTCCGAGTCAAGCTGTCCCAGACCCCGCTCACAGGCCTCTCTGACATGGTCGAAATACTGCTTGGTATGGGCCATCAACATCTCTTCTGAGCTTGCCATCCTCGGCTCCATAAGGTTCACAGTGTCTCCACCCAGTAGACCCCTCCCTCTCAGAGCCTCGATTGCTCTGGTCAACCGTGAAGGAGACTCTGGGTGGAACCTGCCAGTATCATGCTTGAGATAATCCTCGGAGTAAACCACCGTGGTTACAGTCATTATCGTAACCTGCCTACGATAATTGGAAGTTTTCCAATATTAACTTAGCTTCCAAGCGTAAGAAGAAGGTTCGATGTATACCTGATACGCTAAGCTCTCATTTGTCGTGGAGGCGTACTAGTTTTTAAACTATCTCGTAAGCCTCTTGAGGGGGGAATAGCTACTTATGGTATCAATTTTGCAATATATATTTGTCTCGACAAATTCATCGATATGATCTTTCGGTATGTTCACGCCAGGAGTACGCCTCCCCCGTCTTGGTCTGTATAAACCTTTAAAAATCGTATACGCATATAATCGAATGATCGAATGACGACCGATGGACCGAAGTTCGATATAAGTGTTTGAGGGTAGATGTAAAACTTGGAAAATTTGGATAGTCTCGTAAAAAACGCTGGAACTCATAACTCTAAGAGAGCGAGAAGCCTTGCGTTGGACGGGGTATCCCATGCTTTGAAGTCGGCTGATCCGAAATCTTTTCTGAGTAGAAATGTGAGGGTTGAAGGTGACATACTTGAAGTGGGTAGCCTGAAATTCGAGCTTTCAAAGTTCGACCATCTTTATCTTGTGGGGGCGGGGAAGGCTTGCGGTTGTATGGCGGAGTTCATGGAATCTATGGTGGGGGAATGGCTGACCACTGGATGGGTTAACGTTCTGAAGGGTACCTCACGACAGTATAAGGTGGATAAGGTTGTCCTCAACGATGCTGGGCATCCAGCCCCGGACTCCGGGGGGCTTTCTGGAGCTAAGAGGATAGCTGAGATAGCAGATAATGCAGGTGAGGACGATCTCATCATATGCATGATCTCGGGAGGAGGATCCGCAATGCTTCCTCTGCCTCACGATGGAGTGACGTTGGAGGATAAGAGCGCGGTGTCTAAAAGTATAATGCTTGCCGGCGGGAATATAACAGAACTGAATACAGTTAGAAAGCATCTTTCTCACGTAAAAGGGGGGTGGCTTGCGAAGAGGGCGTACCCGGCCAAGCTCCTCTCGCTCATACTGTCTGATGTAGTGGGGGATCCTCTGAGCATAATAGCCTCAGGCCCAACAGTCCCGGATGAGACGACCTTCCATGACGCCATCAACGTGCTCCAAAATTACGAGATATGGAGTAGTGCTCCCCCTTCGGTGAGGAACTTCATCTCGAGGGGTGTGGACGGGGTCGAGGAGGAGACGCCTAAACCCGGAGACCCGTGCTTCAACAACGTACACAATTACATTGTCGGCTGCAATAGGGACATATGCACCTCTCTGGCGGATTTCTATGAAAGCAAGAGTCTCAACGTTGTACATCTAACCTCGTTCATGGAGGGAGAGGCAAGGGACGCGGGAATATTCTGTTCAGCCTTGATACGCGAGGTCATCAAATCCGATCGTCCAATAGCTAAGCCCTGCGCAATAATCCTCGGAGGGGAAACGACGGTCACCGTCAAGGGCGACGGTAGAGGAGGTAGAAACCAGGAAACGGCTCTCTCAGCGTCACTAAAACTGAGAAATATGGACGGTATAGCCTGCCTATCGTTCGGTACCGACGGGCTTGACGGTCCAACTGACGCCGCGGGGGCCATAGTGGACGGATCAACCTATAAGAGGGCTAAGGAGCTGAATTTGGAGCCTGAAGACTATCTG
>CAYFVN010000102.1:0-12051 GCA_964346575.1 uncultured Candidatus Bathyarchaeia archaeon | reverse complement strand
ATGAAGCGTTGAAGAGGCTGGAATATAGGGGTTATGACTCAGCTGGGGTAGCGACTGTAAGTGACGGGTCAATCCACTTGAAGAAAGATGTTGGAAAGATAGATGAGATCCACGAGAGGCTGGATTTCGACGGTTTGCATGGATCAGTGGGAGTGGGGCATACAAGATGGGCAACCCATGGAGGGCCACATAAGGAGAATGCGCATCCACACTGCGACTGTAAAGGATTGGTGGCCGTAGTTCATAATGGGGTCATCGAAAACTTCTCAGGGCTTAGAAACGAGCTAGTGGAAAAGGGGCATAAGTACACCTCGAAGACTGACACCGAGGTTATAGCGCACTTAGTTGAGGAGGAAATAACTAGCGGTGAAAGTCTGTACACGGCGGTCTTAAAGGCGGTAAGGAAACTTAAAGGCTCGTATGCGCTTGCGATCGCATCAGCTGTAGAGAACGATAAGATAATTTGCGCTAGGAATGAAAGCCCACTAATCATCGGAATTTCAGATAAAGGGATCTACTGCGCTTCGGATATACCCGCTATATTACCTTTCACCAACAAAATTATCCCGCTTAGAAACGGCGAAATTTCCATCATCGAGCCTGATCGCTTCGAAATTAGAAGAATCTCCGACGGAAGCCTAATCGATAGGAGGATTGAAACCATCGATTGGACCATCGAAGCGGCTGAGAAGCGGGGTTACCAGCATTTCATGCTTAAAGAGATCCATGAACAACCCCTAAGTCTGAAGAACGCTTTGAGGGTTCAAGAATCTTACCTGGACCTTATAGCTGCCTTCCTAGACAGGGGTAGAGAGATCTTCCTCTTAGGTGCGGGAACCTCCCACTTCGCCTGTACAGCCGCATCCTACATATTCTCGAAGCTGGCTAGGATAGTAACTTATCCTGTAGTAGCCTCGGAGTTCACCGAGAAATACGGAGATGCCGTGGGCATAGACAGCGTTGTATTGGCTTTAAGCCAGTCGGGCGAAACCTACGATGTTCTTAAAGCGGTGGATCTTGCAAGGATGAGGGCCGCGACGGTGCTCGGAGTAACTAATACGGTTGGATCCACGCTGACAAGGGTCGCCAGGGCCTACTTGGTCCAACAATCCGGACATGAAATTGGTGTGGCCGCCACGAAGACCTTCACAGCGCAAATAATAGTCCTAACTCATCTAGCCCTTAAATTGGCGAAACTCAGGGGAAAGATCTCCCAAGACGAGATGGATGAACTCAAATTGAAGCTGCTTGAAATCCCGGACATAGTTGAAGAAATTAAAAGTAGAGAGGAGAAGATCAGACGACTTGCTCAAAAATACGCTGAGGAAAACATTTTCCTATTTCTAGGGAAGGGCATAAGTTCGGCGACAGCTCAGGAAGGGAGACTGAAACTGCTGGAGATAACCTACATACCATCCCTATCCTACCCGGCTGGAGAATCAAAACATGGACCGATAAGCGTAGTGGATGAAGGGGTTCCGGTGATCTTCATATGCCCGCGCGACGACACAAGAACGGAAATTCTGGGAAACATCATGGAGATGAAGGCTAGAGGAGCGAAAATAATCGTCGTCTGCGAGGATCAGGACAAAGAGATAATCGATCAGTCGGATGATTACATTGAGGTTCCAAAAGGGATCCCGGAAGTATTAACTTCCATACCCTATATTGTTCCACTTCAACTGTTCGCCTATTTTTTGTCGGTTGAGAGAGGCCTAGATCCCGACAAACCTAGAAATTTAGCTAAAAGCGTTACGGTACCATGAACCTCAATCTAATAAGCGGGAGCTACCAACAACAAGTCGGGATGATTCTCCTTAAGGAATGCTTTTAACCTCCGTTCACCGGTAATCTTCATGTGAGGGATATGGAGAGGGAGATCAAAGTTCTTGAAAATATTGGAAAGGCCAACGATCTGATCGCCGAGGAGAATCGGAAGCTTCTAGATGAGTATGGTGTATCCGCCTTCAATTTGATGGGTTCTCCAGGTTCAGGTAAGACGAGCCTATTAGAGGCGTCTCTGGCTGACTTGGGGAAGAACCATCGGATAGCCGTTGTAGAGGGTGACTTGGCTACAAGTTACGATGCTGAGAGGATAGAAAGGCTGGGGATTGATGTTCTACAGATAAATACGGGTGGAATGTGCCATCTAGAAGCAGCCTCGATAAGTAAAGCCTTAAACCATTTCGACTTGAACGAAGTCGACCTCTTGTTCGTGGAGAATGTTGGGAATCTGGTATGCCCTGCCTTCTTCAACATTGGAGCCCATAGGAACGTCATAGTGATAAGCGCACCTGAGGGTGATGATAAACCCGTGAAGTATCCGGTCATGTTCATGAATGCAGACGCCCTCGTCGTAAACAAGTTGGATCTGATTCCCTACCTCGACGTGAACCTAGATAGGATTAGACAGGACGCCCTTAAGATAAACAATAAGTTGAATATTATAGAGGTTTCATGCAAGACAAGGGAAGGAATAGAGTCCTGGATTGGATGGCTTAAAAGCCAGATAGAGGAGTCTAAGCGAAGCGAGTAAAGCCAACGTAATAGAGAATATCTTTTACCGAAAGGTTTTTTTAAAATGGTTAATTTAGTTTTAACTGGCGATGAAATAAGCTGGTATTGCTGATTTATGATGAGTGAAACCAGGATTGAGCCTTGAAATTCACTTATTGACCAGTAGGATGACATGCACACTCTAATAGACACCTGTTTTGATCCATCTTGTTGACCAGACAACCTAAATATCTGGATTCTGCAGAGTATATTGGTGATAATTATTGGGGGAAGTGTATAAGCCTGAAGATTTAGTTAGAAGGAGAAGGAGAGAGGTTCCAGATCTAGGGCCTGGAACCGCCCCCAAGCCGCCGGCTAATTTAGACGACTTGGTAAGAGAGGTTAGAGAGATCAGGACTGAGGTTGAGAAGATAAAAATAGCGCTCAAAACTAGAGGCATAACTATAAAGTGACACCGGGAAAGAACTCGAATTCGGGTTGATCTACCGATTTAAGAGTGGGGTTGCTGGAGCTCACATGTTTACAAGATAAAATCTTGGTTATTAAACGGAATTTGAGGTCACCAATTCAGCAAATTTCTCGAAGGATCTATCAAACGTTTTTTCCACATTATTCGGGAAACAACATGCAGGTAACTCCCTTGCCTTCAGATGACGCCTTAAACATTCGCAGCAGACACCTTTCCTAGAACAGGGATCATAACTACAGTTACACACTTGTAAGTTGTAGTTTTCTCTACATTCCACTTGAAACACCTTCTCAGCTTAAACTATCCATCTGCCAAATATAATAAGACGAAAATATTCGTAACTTAATTTATATCCTTTCTCTCATACGTCTCCTCTTTAAATATAGAAGTCTATTCATTGAAGCCCGATAATATTACACATTGACCAAAAGCGAGCTCAAGAAATTGCGAATCGGCGTTACCGAAGAGGTCTTAATCCCAGATCAATTCGTGGAATAAATGAGTACCTCACCTTCATCTGAACTGTGAAATTATCCTCTGACTTTAAAGTCGCAGTCTAACGCTTCGGCAATTCTCCTACACTTAGAAATGTCTATCTCTCCAACGTTTAAGACGGTTATCGTCACACGATTGAAATGTTTTCTACTATCTTTGGCGAAATTTATGACCGCTTTATATGCCCCAGCCAGAGAAGGATTGCAAAGTCTTTCATATTTCTCTTCATTTTCAGCGTTTAGGCTTATCGATATCGAATCGATACCAGCATCATTTAGTTCTCCTAACACTTCTCTGTCTCTGTTTCTAAGCCGCATCAAGCCATCTGTATCCAAGCGAACCCGTAGATGGGGGTACACTTTCTTTATTTTTCTCGTTAAATTTAAAACCATATCCAACCGAATCGTTGGTTCTCCAAAAGACAATGCTCCAAATCCACTTGACCGTAACCTAAAGACTTCAATAGTTTAGCGACGCGCCGAGGAAGCCAGAGCTCAACCTTCTCAGAAGCTAAAAGCGACTGTCCAACCTCCTCCATCACTCTCACCTCCTTATATATTCGCTATCTGTTGCATCGTTGAAATGATCTTTTTTTATCGGTTACGATTACACGCATTCATCTTCCAAAATCTTTTATAAGTTAAAACGCACGAAACTAGTGGTGTCCAGAGTTTAATAACCTGTTTAAGAGTGTCGACCCATAAAGAAGGGAAAAAGAATATCATAGAATCATAAGAGAGTAAATATGGTATGTCCCTCAAGAAAGATAAGGAAAGCTTTGTGGAAGGCCCTTTGATCTGGCCTAACAGAGTTGAAGCGAGGGCGTACCAGCAGACTATAGCCGGTAAGGCCTGTCAGAGAAACACACTTGTCGTTCTACCTACCGCTTTAGGGAAGACCATAATATCAGCTTTGGCGGCAGCCCACTTCCTATACAACTACAAGATTTTACGGGTCCTCGTTATGGCTCCCACTAGGCCTCTAGTCCTACAACATAAAGAGAGCTTCATGAAGGTTCTAAAGCTTAGAGAGAAAGACGCCCTCCTGCTTACCGGTAAGACGCCCAGCATTTATCGGAGGCAGGCTTGGGATGGAGATGCAAGGATCATATTCGCCACACCTCAAGTTGTTGAGAACGATATTAAGAGCGGTTATATCTCCCTTAAAGAGTTCGGTTTAATCGTATTTGACGAATGTCATCGTGCTAGAAAGAACTACGCTTATACTTACGTTGCTGATAGGTATGTGGTGCAGTCTCCTTGGCCTATCATACTCGGATTGACGGCGAGTCCTGGAGCGGATAAGAAGAGGATAGAGGAGATATGTAAAGCGTTATTCATAGAGCAGGTTGAGTATCGTTCAGAGGACGATTCTGATGTAGCCCCATACATCAATCCAGTCGAGGTTGAATGGAGATACGTGGATCTGCCGAAAGAGTACGTAGATGTCTCCAATATTATCAAAGCGATGTTGAATGATAAAGTTAACTGGCTCAACGGTATAGGTGTGATACATAGGAGTAAAGAGTATGTGAGTAGACGCGATCTACTGGAGGCTGGGGAGGAGCTCCGTTATCGTTTGGAGGTGACCATCGATGAGGAGAGGGGGCCAATATACAAGGCCATTGTCGTTCAATCTGCCGCACTTACACTTTTCCACGCCATGGAACTCCTTGAAACCCAGGGGATGCATACACTCACAGCCTTCCTCGAAAGGATTGAGAAGGATAGTGGCGAAAAAAGAAGCTATAAGGCCGTCGTAAACGATTCAAACTATCCTCATCTTAAAGAGCTTCTCAATCGGAGCTCGGCTCTCCATCACCCTAAAATTCAGTTGTTGAAGAATGTGGTTGAGAGCCAGCTTAAAAGCAATCCCAACTCGAAAGTTCTCGTCTTCACTCAATACAGGGATACCGCGTCGCATCTAGTGGATCGGTTGAAGAGTGCCGGCGTTTCGGTTGAGAGGTTCGTCGGACAAGCATCCAAGGAGGATGATCCCGGGTTAACTCAGGAGAGGCAGACCGAGATCATTAACAACTTCCGTGAAGGAGATACGGATTTACTGGTCGCCACCTGCATTGCAGAGGAGGGGTTGGATATTCCAAGCGTGGATCTCGTAGTATTTTATGAGCCTATACCGAGTGAGATCAGATATATACAGAGGAAGGGACGCACTGGTAGGAAGGCTGCGGGTAAGGCTGTGATACTGGCTGCCCACGATACTCATGACATGATCTACCTCTACGCCAGCAAACGCAGGGTGGAAAGGATGAGGAAGATCACTGGAGGCCTCAACAGAGAATTACAACCTTTGATGCGATTAGGACCGAAGCCTGAGTACGATCCACTACCAAGAGAAGAGATTGGGGAAATTGAGGATGAAGCTTCCGCGCTCAAAGTGGAGCCTGAACTCGCAAAACCTGAAGAGGAGAAGGTTAAAGAGTTCCTAAGGGAAACTGAGAGGGCGGCTCGACATGTATATATGAGGATTCTGAGGTCTGGAGAGAGAGGAATATTAATCGAGGATCTGGTTGAGGAGATGGTTTGGGAGGATGGGTTAACCCCCGCCGTGGCCAGGTCAGCTATTGAGAGGCTTAAGATGGAGGGTTTGGTTGAAAAGCCTAGCTGGGACCATGTTTTTGCATCTTCAGTTCAAAAGCCGAGGACTGACGGATTTCAAAAGAGGGACGTTTACGAGGTGTTGGTGGAGAAGATTTATCCTGGAGTTGCAGTTGTCTGGATAAATGAGAAGTGGAGGGCCAGGTTGACGCCTCAGGACTTCGAGGGTCCCGTAAGCCTCATGAAGAAAGATTCAAAATTTAAAGCCAGAGGAACCCTGTACCGTGAAGAGGGTAAACTATGCCTCAGAGTGAGAGAGGTAATGGAGATCTTATCCTAGAAGCCGACAAAAGACGAAGAACAATCTCGAGCATAAAAATTGAGATTTTTTTATTAAGATAAATCCTAATATTCTCTGTTACCGATACTTAAAAGATAAGAATGTAGATGATGTAATTGAATACTTCTAAATATGAAGTTTTATTGAATTTTATGAACTAATAAAGGTGGTTGATATGAGAAACCATGTTAAGGAAAAACTAAAGAAGAAAAAACCTGCCCTCGGGATCATAATATCGGTTATGCACCAGAAGTCGATCATGGATATATCCGACTCGGGATTCGATTGGGTTCTCTACGATACGGAGCACGGTCCATGGGGTATCCAGACTGTCAACGATATGATCCAAACGACGAGCGGTTCAAAAGCCAGCCCAGTTATACGGGTAGTATGGAACGATATGAACGCGATAAAGAGAGCGTTGGACACAGGCACGTATGGAGTAATAGTTCCCTGGGTCTCCAGCCGAGAGATGTCTGAGAACGCTGTACTTTACAGTAGGTACCCGCCCGAGGGGATGAGAGGAGTAGCCCCTAATAGGCCTGCTCAAGCATGGGGCATCCCACCCGGTGAGTACCTCAAGGTAGCGAACGATGAGATGTTTATAGCAGTTCAGATAGAAAGGGAAGAGGCCATCGAGAAGGTTGAAGAGATAGTTTCCGTGGAGGGTGTAGACGCCACTTGGCTTGGACCCGCAGACCTCAGCGCATCTATGGGTTTACGAGGACAGTTCTTCCACCCGAAAGTACTCAAAGCCATGGAGCGGATGGTTGAAGCATGTATAGACGCTGGAGTCGCACCTGGAATCTACGCGGGAAATGGAGTAGAAAAGTACGGTATTGAGTACATCAATAAACTGATAGAGGAAGGGTTCCTGTTCATCAATGTTGGAATAGACCTGGATCTGCTGAGGCTCGGATGTAAGAATTTCCTAGAGAAGATTAAGATACCCTAGATTCGGTATTATATCTCAAGTCTTCGTCTCCATCGGTCTAACTATAATAATTGGGTTGCGGGTGAAAAAGCCTTCTACGGTTGTATTCTGAAAAACTGTACGTTCTTCAAGCCCTCATTACAGGCTCATCACAACGAAAACAATTAATGTAACTCAAATATCTATCTTATAAATGCAAAGACTAATACATTCGTACTCTAACGTTCTATTGTTTTTATTTTAAAACTAAACTTCGAAGAGAAACAATCGTTTGAGGTTTCGTTAAATTGAGAAAACTGCCGATACCTGAACCTTCCTCTGGAGGAGTGTTTCTTTCGTATAAGTGTAATAGCGAATGCAGGCATTGCATGTATGCATGTTCCCCAAAGTGGAGAAAAGACTGGATTGGCACTAAGGATCTGAGAGAAGTATTAACGCAACTCGCCAAGACCATTAATAAGAGATACCTCCTTGAATTTGGTAGAGTTGGAATAAACTACGGTCTACATTTTACAGGTGGAGAACCATTCCTAAACTTTGAGCTTCTCGTTGAAGCAACTCAGATCGCCAGTGAACTTGAGATTCCGGCGATGTTTGCTGAAACAAACTGTTTCTGGTGCGTTAACGATGAAGATACAGAGAAGAGACTTGCCCAGCTTAAGGAGGCGGGCTTAAATGGAATACTGGTAAGCGTTAACCCCTTCATTTTAGAGTACGTACCATTCGAGCGAACCGAAAGGGCGATAAGGATAAGCCGTGAAATTTTCAGAGAGAACCTTTTAGTATATCAAGAATCATTCCAAAGGCAATTTAGGAGACTTAACCTCAGGAACACCCTCTCCCTCGAGGATTATTTCAGCAGGGTGGGTCCTGAAGGCCTCCGATTCGTAGAGCTGATACCGATGGGAAGAGCCCCCTACAAGCTAGGCCATCTGCACTTGAAATATCCTTCGGGGAAGTTCTTCGGTGAATCCTGCCGAGAAGAGTTGACGAGGGATTGGCATGTCCACGTCGATAACTACTGCAACTACGTACCAGGGTATTGCGGGGGAATCTCCTTAGGCGACGCCAGAAAACTTGAGTCTATATGTAAGGGGGGCGTGAACTTAGATGATCGCTTGATCATTAAAGCTTTAGTCTCGGATATGAAGGAGCTTTACGATCTAGCTGTCAGAGAGTATAACTATAAGGAACTCCCTGAAGGCTACATCTCCAAATGCCATCTCTGCGTAGATGTAAGGAGACATCTAGCAAAAGAGACCGGTGAATTCGAGGAGCTCCAGCCCAGAGAGTTCTACAACCGCCTTGAATAGGAGAACCGGCTTAAACGAGTCGATTTTAAAGACGTACTGGGAGAACGAGTATGAAACTTCACAAGGCCGAAGAGCTGCTTATGAACAACCCGATAAGAGTTTGGATTCAGAGAAGGATCGAAGCCCCAGAGTTATTCAGAAAGGTGGACTTGCCTGCAGATCCGATCTGTTTGGAGATAGGCTGTGGAAGAGGGGTTGGAGCATTGCTGATAAACGAATACTTCAGATGCCGGAAGGTTTATGCAGTCGACTATGACGAAGGCATGATAGTTAAGGCTAAAAGGCTTCTCGATGATCCACCGGGTTGGGCTGAAGGAATAAGATCGGATAACATTATCCTGAGAGTGGCTGACGCCGCGGATTTACCTTTTAAAGAAAAATTATTCGACGCCGTCTTCGCCTTCGGAGTGCTCCACCACATAGAGAACTGGCAGAAAGCAATAATAGAGATCCATAGAGCCCTCAAGAAGGGGGGATACTTCGTCTTCGAAGAATTCTTCTTCGATAATCCTCTTCTAAGGTTAAATTTGAGCCTGGCAAAGAAGTTTGGAAGGACACCCTACGTAATCATATCTGAACGCGAGTTCGAGGAAGTAGTTAGAAGTTCCGGGTTTGAACTATCCTCAGTCAAGAGGGAAGGATTACCTTTACCTCACTGGCATGCAGCGGTAACCAAGCCTTAGAGCTTGAGCGCCAGGAAATGGAAGTATAAGCTCAACGGTATCTCGTAAACATAAACCATAGGATAGATGCGATTGATATTATTATCAGGATAGGTGAAGTCGCAAAGTAGAAGTTTCCTCTCTTATATACGTAGAGGATTAGGGGGGGAATCCTCTCGATACTTGGAAGGTGTCTCACTAAGAATGGAATCGATATGAATAGTAGCCCGATTATGGTTAGTGTTAAACCTATAAAGGTGAAGATTCGATGATCGGAGAACACTGCTAACTACACCTTCACAACTAAATATTATAGGGATCTCCTAATATAACAAGATTTCTCGGGTTCATCTGAAGATTATGTGGTTCATTCGACAGCCCGTGCATGATCGACTTCATGTTTAGTGTATTGATCTAACACTCCTTTCAGCCATTCGCTGAATATGACCTCGCCCATCCTCCGGTAGCCCTCGGTATTCAAGTGTAGACCGTCGCCGGAATATCTCCTCAGCAGCCTCTTCGTTTCCGGGTCGGAGGTCGCCTCGAACAGATCCACGAAGCCCATGCCTCTTCTCTCCGCTTCCATTCGTATACGGCTGTTTAGTTCCAATCGAGGGGGGATTAGACCGTCGAATCCCAGTATGGAGGGAATGGTACATGCCACATTCTTTACTCCGCTGCTTTCGGCCATGTCGTACATCATCCTGAGGTTAACGAATATATCGTTTGGATCCAAACCCCAGCCTATGTCGTTGGTTCCACCTACGATGATCACATAGCTCGGCTGCTTCTCAACGACGTCTCTGCCAAATCTTTTAAGCATATCCGAGGTGAGCTCGCCACATACACCGGCATTTATGATCTCAACTTCAATATCAGACTTTAAATTGTTCAGGTGGTCCTGAGCCATATTTCTCAGGTATCTAGTATAGGGATTTGACTGGAACGAATATGCGCCGCCAAGGGTTGTCTGCAGCCCAGCTGTAAGGCTGTCCCCTAGGGCGACGATCCTCAACGTCTATTCGCACCTATCGACCAAGGTCTAAATATGGTATTTGAATATTTTAATAGTGCGAGTTTACTAGCCGATAGAACTTTGTTATTAAGCCAACCTCTTTAGCGTTTTCGATTTTCAGAAGTAAACAGTGATTCGTCATAAAATATTCCTTCTAATTCTTTTATGAATTTTTCTTCGTCTCTTTTCTTCTACCTTCATAAGGTAAATCAGTTTAGAGTAAATATTTATCAGAACTTATGTGCGCACGCTATAACAGACAGGGAATCGATCATAAACCATACTCCACTTTCAAGTTAACGAGCGCTATTCTCGTTCTTCGATCGGTATGAATCTTCTTCCATAATCGCCAATATACTTCGATGTCGGGCGGATTAGAATATTATCTTTGTACTGCTCGATTACGTGAGCTGCCCATCCCAGCACTCTGCTTGAAGCGAAGAATGACGTGTAGAATTCTCTTGGCACACCCAAGGCGTCCAGAACCGTAGCAGCATAGAAATCGATATTGGGAAAGATCCCTTTCTTCTCTCGAACAACCTTCTCGATCTCGTATGATTTCTTCAAGAGGTCTTCTCGGTCTTCTCTTTTACATAGGATCTCGCACCTCTCTCGAATATGTTTAGATCTGGGATCCTCTGTCCTGTAGACTCTATGGCCGAATCCCATAATCCTCTTTTTATCGTCTATCATTCCCTCTATGTAAGCCTCAACTTCATCCACGTCGTTTATTTGATGGAGCATTCTCATAACCCTCTCGCTCGCACCGCCGTGAAGCTTACCTTTAAGCGTACCGATCGCGGAAGTGATGGCTGAATACATATCCGATTGAGTGCTCGCTGTTACACGCGCTGCGAAGGTTGACGCATTAAGCCCATGGTCAGCATGGAGAATCATATACCTATCCATGGTCTCCCCCTCCATCTCGTCCAAATCCCTCCCGAGGAACATACCTAGAAAATTCTCAGCGAAACCGATCTCTCCATCCGTGGTAACCACGGACTCGTTTCTGCGAATCCTATGAAGATGGGCGACGACGGTAGGAACTTTGGCTACGAGCCGAATGGCTTTTCTCTCGTTCGCAGATATGGAGTTGTCGCCTCGATCAGGATCGTATTCTCCGAGATGAGAGACCTCTGTTCGTAATACCTCCATAGGGTGACTCTTACTTGAAGAGGAGTTGAGTCTATCGATGACCTGATCAGGTATCTGCATCTCATGAATAAGTTTAGACTTAAATTTGGAGAGAACACTCTGGTTGGGAAACTCACCGTACAGCATCAGATAAACCACTTCTTCGTATGAGACTCTCCCTACTAGGTCGTCGATGTCATACCCATAGTAATAGAGTTTACCATACGGATCTACAAAACTTATCTGAGTTTCAGCCGCAGCGACATCCTTTAAACCACGGACCACAACCCTGTCTCTGTTACTTTCCATGTTCATCCTACCACACAGAGCGCGCTGCTAGCCATACAAATCAACGGTTAAAAACATTTCGAATTTCGCAAAGACATAGAAAAGCGCGCGCTAAGATATCGTTGAAATCGCATCTCTGAGATTGGAAAGATTAAAGAATGAATAGAGAAGGAATCAGGCTCGGTTCTAATATTGCATAAAACCACATTCGATAAGTTAGATTTCAAAGAATATCCGTGATGGCCCGCGCTGCAAGCAAAATTTTTTTAAAAAGTCAAAATTCGACCGATAGAAAGATTAAATAAATTAATTAACAAATACATAAA
>CAYFVN010000101.1:0-3504 GCA_964346575.1 uncultured Candidatus Bathyarchaeia archaeon | reverse complement strand
TAAACTTCAAATCTACCACCTTTATCTGCAATTTTTTCGTTTCATTCCCTTTTCTGTCAGTGGAATATTGGTGTGTACCCCTCTATGAGACTCTTGACCGTTTGAATATCGCTCCGTTGTACGGCTAGGAAGAGCAATATTATTCCTAGGAATAACAGAATTGTAGCTACTATCCTGCTGAAGTATGATATCTTCGCGGATTGCATGACTCTGAAAGCTTTTTAGATCGGATGGACTTAAACTTATGGTTAATTTACAGGGCTAACCTTAAATTTATAACGGCGTTATTCAATTAAAATCTCGTAGAGGATCAAACCATGAAATCCGTATACCTCGACCACGCGGCTACAACTCCACTCGACCCTAGAGTAGTCTCAGAAATGCTACCATATTTCGAACGAAAATTTGGAAACGCGTCCAGTATACATAAAATAGGCAGAGAAGCCAGGGAAGCCGTAGAGAAGGCAAGAGAAATAACTGCCGCGAGTATCGGGGCGAAGGCTGAGGAGATAGTATTCACCTCTGGAGGAACAGAGTCTGATAACCTGGCAGTAAAAGGGGTTGCATATGCCCTAAAAGGTAAAGGAAGACATCTCATAACCTCAACGATAGAACACCCTGCGGTCATGGAGAGCTTTAAAGACCTGGAAAGTGAAGGATTTAAAATCTCGTATATACCGGTGGATAGAGATGGGATTATTGACATCCATAAGCTGAAGAGTGCAGTCACGCCTAAAACCACGTTAATCAGCGTAATGCACGCAAATAATGAGGTAGGAACTATACAGCCCTTAAGGGAGATAGTCGATATTGCGGAGGAGAATTGCGTATATCTTCACACGGACGCCGTGCAGACTTTAGGTAAGCTCCCAATCGACATGAACGACGTGAAAACCTCTTTACTCTCCATCTCGGGCCACAAGATACATGGCCCCAAAGGTGTAGGCGCACTCTTCATAAGGGAAGGAGTTGAAGTGAAGCCGCTTTTATCCGGTGGGGAACATGAGAGAGGTCTCAGATCGGGCACCGAGAACTCTCCCGGAATAATCGGTTTAAGCGTAGCGGCTGATATCGCCGTAAAAGAGATGGATGAATCCACAAATAAAATGAGTGAGTTAAGAGATTACATGATCAAAGAGGTTCTAGAACGTGTCCCCAAGTCCCAGCTTACAGGTCATTCCACTGAGAGGCTCTCCAACAACGTCCACTTCTGCTTCTCAGGTATAGATGGAGAATCTCTAGTATTAGCCCTAGACCAGGATGGAATAGCTGCCTCTACAGGCTCAGCATGCTCTTCCAGAAAACATGGACCTTCCCACGTCCTGTTGGCCATGGGATTAGACTCGATAACCTCAAGAGGTTCACTCAGGTTGACCCTTGGCAAGGAAAACAAACGATCTGAGATAAGATATACCATCGAAGCTATATCCAGAACGGTGGAAGAGCTCAGAAAACTTTCTCCAATAAACCACCGATAGAGAATATATTGAGGTCATATAGAATTGTACAGCAAGAAGGTCATAGATCATTTCAGGAACCCCAGAAATGTGGGCGAGATAGAGGATGCCGATGGCGTAGGATCCTTTGGAAACCCAGCGGACAGTGACCTAATAACTATATACATAAAAGTTAAGGACGATGAGATCGTGGATGTAAAGTTCAAGGCCTTCGGATGCGCAGCAGCCATTGCTACTGGCAGCATCGTAACTGAGATCGCCAAAGGGAAGAATATAGAAGAGGCTTTAAAGATCGATAGAGAGGATGTGGCTGAGAGCTTGGGCGGTTTACCACCTATTAAGATGAGCTGCTCAAACTTAGCAGCAGAAGCACTGCAGGCAGCGATAAATGAGTATCTCCGAAAAATCAAGCGTGGGAAGAGTGCTATTTAATCCTTTGTTATCTAATCTTTGCGGCAAAGACTAAGTTAGGAATCTAACCAGAGGCTACTAAAGTGAATCCCTATGATTTTACGTGATTCATTAGCGGGCGCTAATACGATATCGATAACTTTTTGAATCTAGTTTGATCGATCATCGTTGAAGAGGTGAATGATGCTGAAGATCCAACTACTCTACTCTAAAGCAGCAGATTATCCTGAGAGACTTAAAGCAATAAAGAAGTTTTCGACAAAGATCCATGAGAAATGGCGAGTTGAGACTAGTTTTATAGATCTCTCAAATTTTGAGGGAGATAGCTTAGAGGGATTTAAAACGGCCATTAGGAGTATACCTCCCCAAGTTAGGGGAAGGATTGTCACATCCAGAAATTACTGTTTACCCCTCTCAAAAGGGAAAAACTTGAACGTCATTAATACTCCCATAGCAATATTTTACGATAACAACAATATTCCCATGGACGTATATCCACATCTCCTTGGAATTTTCTACATCGATATAGAACAGTTTATGGAGGAGCTATTAAGGAAGGGCCCTACAGAGTACCTTAGTGTAAGAGGTTTATTGGAGGACCCGGTGAAGAAGATACTCGCAGATGCTCCCCATATACTTGAAGAGGGAACGCGATACCAAGGATGTGACTTAAAGACCCCTGCAGGGATCATCGATGTCTTACTCAAAGATAAAGATGGGAGAGCGATCATTGTAGAGATAGAGACTTTCGCTGAAGATAAAGCTGTGAGCCAAGTTTGTAGGCTTGCAAATGGGTATGCGAAAGCAGCCAAATCTTCCCTCAACTCAATAAGGAAGGCGGTAGTATGCTTAAACTATAAGAATTCGGTTGTGGACGCAAGCAAAGGTGCTGAAGTAGAGTTGTATAGAGTTGGTTATGATAGAAAAGTTTAAGCAGATACTTTATGGGCCTTGCCTACTATAGATCGCACATCCGATATCCCTTTTCCACCTAAATATCTGGATAATCCTTCCAAAACGTTACTAAATAAGTCGAAATCCTCGTATAGGGTACCAGTTCCTATTTGAACGGCTGATGCCCCCGCCAACATGAACTCTACGACGTCAGACCATGAATTTATCCCGCCACATCCTATAACTGGTATATTCAGAACTTTATAGAGCTCATATACTACCCTCACCGCTATGGGCCGTATAGCTGGACCCGAAAGCCCTCCTATACCATTGTATAAGACAGGCCTCTCAAGAAAGACGTCAATGGCCATAGCCTTAACGGTATTTATAGCTGTCACCCCATCGGCGCCACCCTTCTCGGCAGCCATACCTATCGATTTTATATCAGTTACGTTAGGCGTCAACTTGGCTATAACTACGGCATCGTTCACGGCGGCTTTAGTGGTCTCGACAACATCCTTAACCGTTGACGGGTCCGCTCCAATCTCGATACCCGTACCATGCACGGTCGGACACGATAGATTAAGTTCAATTCCATCGGCACCCGCCTTCACCATTAGACTCGCGGTTTTAGCGTACTCCTCACTTGAGAAACCATAAACGCTAGCTATGACTGGAATACCATGAGACTTCATAGCACGTAATTCTTTGACCATCTCATTGACCCCTGGATTGGGCAGCC